>JAYUUE010000211.1:0-3838 GCA_043754785.1 Polymorphobacter sp.
CCCCGCCCGCCTTGCCGCAGGTGACGCCGCGCCAATTCCGGCGGCACAGGCCCGTTTTCCAATGTCCGACCTCATCCAGCTGACGCTTCCCGATGGCTCCGTGCGTGACATGCCGCGCGGCACCACCGGCGCCGACGTGGCGGCGAGCATCGGCCCGGGGCTGCTGAAGGCGGCGCTGGCGGCTCGCGTCAACGGCGCGCTCGTCGATCTGTCGCGCCCCATCCTCGCCGACGCCAGCCTGGCGCTGGTGACGGCGAAGGACGAAGCCATCGCGCTCGATCTCGCCCGCCACGACTTCGCGCATGTCCTCGCCGAAGCCGTGCAGCAGCTGTTCCCGGGAACGCAAATCACCTTCGGCCCATCGACGGACGATGGCTTTTATTACGACTTCGCGCCCAAGGATCGCCCGTTCACCGACGACGACCTGCCCGCCATCGAGGCCGAAATGCGCGCCATCATCGCGCGCAACGAGCCGCTGGTGCGCGAGGAATGGACCCGTGACGCGCTCATCGCGCACTTCAAGGCGCACGGCGAACGCTTCAAGGCCGAATGGGCCGCCGAGCTTCCCGATGGCGAAGCGCTCAGCGTCTACCGCGCCGGCAACGCGCCCGATGCCTGGCTCGACCTCTGCCGCGGGCCGCATCTGCCCTCAACCGGCAAACTCGACACGGCAGCCTTCAAGCTGACGCGCGTTTCCGGCGCCTATTGGCGCGGCGACCAGGCCAATGCCATGCTCAGCCGCATCACCGGCACCGGCTGGCTCAACAAGAAACAGCTCGACGCGCACATGACGCGGCTGGAAGAAGCCGCCAAGCGGGACCATCGCCGCATCGGCCAGGACATGGACCTGTTCCACCTCCAGCCCGAAGCGCAGGGCAGCGTGTTCTGGCATCCAAAAGGCTATCTGATCTGGCGCGCGCTCGAGGCGTATATGCGCCGCCGCATCGACGCCGGCGGTTATGACGAGGTCAAGACGCCGCAACTGATGGACGCGCGCCAATGGGAAGCCAGCGGCCATTGGGGCAAATATCGCGAAAACATGTTCGTGGTTCCCGACGAAATCCCCGGCACGAACGACGACGGCCCCATCCTGACGGGCACCGCCGACCTGATGGCGCTCAAGCCGATGAACTGCCCCGCGCATGTGTTGATTTTCCGTCAGGGCATCAAGAGCTACCGCAACCTGCCGCTGCGCATGGCGGAAATGGGCTGCTGCCACCGCAACGAACTCCATGGCGCGCTCCACGGCTTGATGCGGGTCCGCCAGATGACGCAGGATGACGGGCATATTTTCTGCCGCGACGACCAGATCGTGGGCGAAGTGCGGACGTTCTGCGACCTGCTCGATCGGGTTTACAAGGATCTGGGGTTCGATTCCTACATGGTCAAACTTGCCCTGCGCCCCGACCAGCGCTTCGGCACCGACGAAATGTGGGACCGGGCCGAGGGCGACCTACGCGAGGCGGTGCGCCTGGCAGGCCGCGCGACCGAGGCCTATGGCTGGGAGGAATTGCCCGGCGAAGGCGCGTTTTATTCGCCCAAGCTGGAGTTTCACCTTACCGACGCCATCGGCCGGACGTGGCAGTGCGGCACAATCCAGCTCGATTACGTGCTGCCTGAACGCCTTGATGCAAGCTATGTCGGAGAGGACGGCGCGCGGCATCGGCCGGTCATGCTCCACCGCGCCATCCTCGGCACCTTCGAACGCTTCATCGGCATCCTCATCGAACATTACGCCGGGCGCTTCCCGCTGTGGCTGACGCCGGTGCAGGCGGTGGTCGCCACCATCGTGTCCGATGCGGACGACTATGCCGGAACGGTTCTCGCGGCGCTGCAAACCGCCGGTATCCGCGCCGAATCCGACCTGCGCAACGAAAAGATCAACCTCAAGGTCCGCGAGCATAGCCTGACCAAGGCCGGTTACATGCTGGTGCTGGGTCGCCGCGAAGCCGAGGAAGGCACCGTCGCGCTGCGCTCGCTGGCGGGCGGCGAGCAAAGGGTCATGCCACTCGCCGACGCCGTCGCGCTGCTCAAGGCCGAGGCGACGCCGCCCGATCTCAGGTGAGAAAATGGGGCTGCGCGGCTTCGATAGCGGCAGCGATCCTTTTGCCACCGCTATTGCTGTTGAAAGCTTGCGTCAGTGAAGCCGTCGTTGACCACGCAACGTCGCCATCGGGGACCTTCGTGGCAACGCTACATAAAATCAACCGCGGCGCGACAACCGATTTCCTTTATCGCGTGGATGTGCGGAGGCGCGGCTTCGGCTGGTACCATCCGCCGCTAAGTGTGTTCGGGTGCTATGGTACGGGCCGCAGCAACTGTGCCTATGGCGTCAATCTCCGCTGGCTTGATGATCGCACGCTCGACATCAGCTATCTGGACTCCCGTTATATCGAGGTGCCCGCCATGCAGCGCTTCGATATGGACGGGAAGCCACTCGCTGTCCGCGTGCGTTCAGGCGTCAATGACCCAAAGGCGCCCTGCGGCAGCGTCGAATATAATCTGAAAAACGGACCGCTCTGATGGCCACCAGCCGTGATCGCCTCGCCGCCGAAATGCACGCCGCTGCCGCTGCCGGCGACTATGAACGCGCCGCCAAACTGCGCGACGACCTCAAGGCACTCGCGTTCGACCCGGCTGAAATCCACGCGCAGGTTCCCGGCGCTATGGGCATCGGCACGCAGCACCCCAAACCCGAACGCCCGCCGGGCTGGAAACCGCCGAAAAAGCCCGATCCCATGACCAGCGGCGGCAAACCGCGGCGCTGACCGATCCGCCTCGAATATCACTGTAGAAACGATCGCGGATCGCCAAGACGCCGGCGCGCTTTGGTCGACTGAAAACCCGCGACTGATATTGAAGCCGTGCACCATCAAGGCACGCCTGCGGGGGGTTTGGCTGACACTATCGACGCACATTGTCGATCCAAAGGGTAACGCCATGACTTTTATGACATTCCTTCTCGACGTGATGATCATTTTCATTTTCATCATGTGGTTCTGGCTGCTGATCACCGTGATGGGCGACCTGTTCCGCCGTCATGATGTCGGCGGTTTCGGCAAGGTCATCTGGGTGATTTTCCTCGTCGTCCTGCCCTATCTCGGCGTCTTTGCCTATCTGCTGACCCAAGGCGGCGGCATGGCCCAACGCAACATGGCGCAAGCCGAAAAAGCCCGCGATCAGCTGCGCTCGATCGTCGGTTTCAGCGCCGCCGATGAGCTCGAAAAGCTCGACAGGATGAAGTCTGCCGGCACCATCACTGCTGACGAATACGGCAAGCTGCGCACAAATCTCCTCGGTTAAAATGCCGGCGCCGACCCGTACGCCGCCCGTGCGGATCACGCGCTGGCTGACGGGCGCGGTCGGCGTGGTGCTGGTGCTCGTCGTCACCGGCACGTTCGCCCGCGTCTGGTTGCTGGCACCATCCTCGTCGATCGAGGCGTGGCACACCGAAGTGCCGCCCGAACTTTCCGCCGCGCAGATCGACGCGAGCGATTGGGCCGGCTATCTGACGGCCGAAGACAAGGCCTTTGCCTTTGTGCGCGACCGGGTCAGCCAGCGGCTGGCGCCCGATCAGCGCATCCCGCTCAACCGCTTTTTCGCCGGCAGTCCGATCTATGCGCCCAAGTTCCAGCGCGACTGGAACCGCTCGTTCATCCTCGAACCCGCCGGGCCATCGAAGGGCGTCGTTGTCTTGCTCCACGGGCTGACCGACGCACCGTACAGTTTGCGGCATGTCGCGCTGCTCTATCAGGCGCGCGGCTGGACGGCGGTGGCGATCCGCATGCCGGCGCACGGCACCGTGCCGGCGGCGCTGGCCAATGCGCATTGGCCAGAC
>JAYUUE010000212.1:0-11655 GCA_043754785.1 Polymorphobacter sp.
TGGAGTGACTCCGTTCGATTCGACACGCGGGGCCGCGGCAGAATGTTGGCCGCGCTGCTCAACGCTCGATTTCACGCTCCGGCCGCGCTGCATTACGTAGTACGCTCGCCGGCTGCTTTATCTACTCACGGAGGACTGCGAATGAAGAAGGTATATCCCAGCGCTGCCGAGGCCCTGAAGGGCGTCGTGAAGGACGGCCAGTTGATGGCAGTCGGCGGCTTCGGCCTGTGCGGCATTCCCGAAGCTCTGATCCTCGCGCTGCGCGAATCCGGGGTCCAGAACCTGACGGTGATCTCCAACAATGCCGGAGTCGATGGTTTCGGCCTGGGGCAGTTGCTCGAGTCGCGCCAGATCAAGAAAATGATCTCCAGCTACGTGGGTGAGAACAAGGAATTCGAGCGCCAATATCTGGCCGGTGAACTTGAGCTTGAATTCACGCCGCAGGGCACGCTGGCCGAGAAGCTGCGCGCCGGCGGCGCCGGTATTCCGGCGTTCTACACGCGCACCGGCGTCGGCACGCTGGTCGCCGAGGGCAAGGAAACGCGCGAGTTCGACGGGCACACGTACGTGATGGAACGCGCGCTGGTTCCTGAGGTGTCGCTGGTCAAGGCCTGGAAAGCCGACGAGTCGGGCAACCTGATCTTCCGCCGCACCGCGCGCAACTTCAACCCGGCCGTCGCGATGGCGGGCAAGGTCACGATCGTCGAGGTGGAAGAGATCGTTCCGACCGGCACCTTCGACCCCGATGCCGTGCATCTGCCGGGCATCTACGTGCACCGGATCGTGCTGAACGCGCACCCTGAAAAGCGCATCGAGCAGCGCACCACGACCAAACCCACCCCGAAAGCAGGAGCCTGACCATGGCATGGACACACGCACAAATGGCGGCCCGGGCGGCGGCTGAACTTCAGGACGGCTTCTACGTCAACCTGGGAATTGGCTTGCCCACACTGGTGGCCAACTACGTCAATCCCGAGATCGAGGTCTGGCTGCAAAGCGAGAACGGCATGCTCGGCATCGGCGCTTTTCCGACTGAAGACGAGGTCGACGCCGACCTGATCAACGCGGGCAAGCAGACCGTGACCACGTTGCCGGGATCGTCGATCTTCGGCTCGCACGACAGCTTTGCGATGATCCGTGCCGGCAAGATCAACCTGAGCATCCTGGGCGCCATGCAGGTCAGCGCGACCGGCGATCTGGCGAACTGGATGATTCCCGGCAAGATGGTCAAGGGCATGGGCGGCGCCATGGATCTGGTCGCCGGCGTCAAGCGCATCATCGTGCTGATGGAGCACAACAGCAAATCGGGCGAGGCCAAGTTCAAGACCGCGTGCACCCTGCCGCTGACCGGAAAATCGGTGGTCGACATGGTGATTTCTGACCTGTGCGTTCTGGCGCGGCCGGGCAAGGGTGCCCCGTTCAAGCTGATCGAACTGGCGCCGGGGGTGAGTTTGGACGATTTGCGCGCCAAGACCGAAGGCCATTTCGAGGCATGAAAAAAAAGGCGGAACCCTGCGGCTCCGCCCTTGTCTCAAAAAGGCCCGACGGGGCTCAGAAGCGCAGGTTGAGGCCGGCCGTGACAGCATTGCGGCTGTACTTCAGATTGGCGTCGGTGGCGCCGATGCTTTGGGCCAGGCCGAAGATGTTCTCGGTGCCGAAGCCCGAATGGGTATATTCGACGCGCGCCGAAAGATTCTGGCGCAGCAGCTGTTCATAGCCGACGCCGACCTGATAGCCGTCACGGTTTGTGCTGTCGCTGATAGTGGCGTTGCTCAGCGTGAAGCGGCCGTTGGCATAACCGCCGCGGACGTAGAGCAGGCTTTCCGGCGTCACCAGATAGCCAAGGCGTGCCGTTGCGGCGATGGTGCGCCCTTGTTTGAGGTCATAGCCGCCAGCACCGCCGACGCGGCTGGTGCCGGTGCGGCCGGTCAAATCGACTTCGGCGCCCAGAACGATGGCGGGCGACAGACGAAAGTCATAACCGATCTGGCCGCCATAGCCGAAACCGCTCTTGTTCTGGCCAACCTCGCTGATGATGCCGCCGTTGTTGAGTAGCAGCGTCTGGCGGTCCTGCTGCCAGCCACCCTGGATCCCGACGAACGGACCGTTGAAGGCGGCCGGGGCTTGCTGGGCCAACGCCGAACCTGCGGCCGCGACGGCCGCCAACGCGAACAGATATTTCCACATGATAGCGCACTCCTGTACGGCCAGGGAGTGGCGATCACCGGCGGCGCACCGGGGGATGATGCGGGCCGACGACCACCGCGGCCGGGGAGGGGTACTGTAGGCGCGCCAACCTAGACCTGGGGTGAACAAATCGCGGTAAAATGCAGCAAGCTATTGATAAATAAATACATATGGCCGGCGTGTAACAACATGACGGAATGCCTGATCTTCAGCCCACGGCGAAGGCTCGCGCGGCGTTCGCGGTCACGACGCGCGCGGCTGTTATGCCGAGAGTGAGAAGCTGGCCCATCGGGCGGCGACAGCAAGTCGCCAGCGGCCCGGCAAAAAGCTTTTACGCCGCCTTCTTCAAATGCCGGCGCCCCAGCAATTCGGCGATCTGCACCGCATTCAGCGCCGCGCCCTTGCGAAGGTTGTCCGACACGCACCACAGCACCAGCCCGCTGGTGACGGTCGGGTCCTTGCGGACGCGGCTGACATAGGTCGCATATTCGCCGACGCATTCGATCGGCGTGATATAACCACCGTCCTCGCGCTTGTCGTAAAGCATGATGCCGGGTGCCTCGCGCAATATCGCCTGGGCTTCCTTGACCGAAATCGGTCGTTCGAACTCGATATGAATCGCTTCGCTGTGGCCAACGAACACCGGCACCCGCACGCAGGTCGCACTGACCAATATATCCGGATCGAGGATCTTGTTGGTCTCCTGCGCCATTTTCAATTCTTCTTTCGTGTAACCGTCATAATCGGTTTCGGGCCCCACGAAGCTATCGATATGCGGTATGACGTTGAAGGCGATTTGCTTGGTGAACTTTTTCGCCTCGCTCGAATCGCCGACAAAAATGCCGCGCGATTGCTCGAACAATTCATCCATGCCGTCCTTGCCGGCGCCGCTGACTGATTGATAGGTTGAAACCACGACGCGCTTGATGATGGCGGCATCGTGGAGCGGCTTCAACACCACAACCATCTGCGCCGTCGAGCAATTGGGGTTGGCGATGATGTTGCGCTTCAAATAACCGTCGATATCCTGCGGATTCACCTCGGGCACGATCAGCGGCACGTCCGGATCCATGCGATATAGGCTGCTGTTGTCGATGACGGTGCAGCCAGCGGCGGCGGCGCGCGGCGCATGGAGTTTCGCCGGGCCAGAGCCCGCCGCAAACAGCGCGATATCCCAGCCGGCGAAATCGAAATGCTCGATATTTTGGACCTTCAGCTCACGCCCCGAATCGCCGAAATCGATCATGTCGCCCGTCGACCGCGATGAGGCAACCGCCGCGATATCCGCGAGCGGGAACTGGCGTTCGGCCAGGATATTGAGCATTTCGCGCCCGACATTGCCGGTGGCACCCACGACGACGACTTTGTAACCCATGCGACTCTCCTAGAGGCAGAGGCGCTTAGACCGGCGCAGCGTTGCTTTCAAGTTTCAGCCGCTTGCCGAGCAGTGCCGTCACTGCCAGATCGGCCGTCACATTGCCCAGGGTGCGAAACACATCGGGCAACAGCTCAACCGCCAGCAGCAGTGGCAATGCGGCAACCGGAATCCCCATGGCGTTGGCAATGGGCACGGTGGCGGCAAGAAAGGTGATCGAGCCAGGCAGGCCGCCGGTGCTGACCGCCGCCGCCAACGAAGCGAGGACGCCGGCCGCCAGCGCCAACGGCCCCGGCGCGATGCCGTTCAGATGGCCGACGTACAGCACGACGGCGATATTGGCGCAGGGGCTGGTGATGCGAAAGATCGACACTGCCAGCGGCAGCACGACGCGCGACACGCTTTCGGGCAGGTACAGCGCTTCGGCGCCTTCATAGATCGCCGGCAGCGAAGCGATGGAGGATTGCGTGCTGACCGCGACCGCCTGTGCCGGCAGCACGGCGCGGGCAAAGCGGCCCATGCCTGCAAATCCGCCGCCGCCGAACAGCGCCATCAGGCCATAGACCAGCAGGATTAATGTCACTTGGACGATGACCAGCACCGCCACATAATGCGCCAGCACGCCAAAGGCGCCGATGCCGGCCTTGAGCCCCACCGTCAGCGCCAGCGCGAACACTCCCAATGGCCCGGCGATGAAAATCCACCCCACGAGCACCAGCATGGCGTCCTTCAGCGCTTCGAACAGTGCCACCAGCGGTGCCTGTTGGCGCGCCGGCAGCTGCCCGGCGGCGAGCGCGAACGCCGACACGAACACCACGACCGGCAGCATTTCGCCGGCGGCGAGCACCTTGAAGACGTTGGCTGGCACCAGCGACAACAGCCAGTCGCCGATGTTGATCGGGCCGGCCACGGCAGCTGTCCCCGGGGCAGCGCCGGTCAGTGCAGCGGCGGCTTGGATCGGTGCCGGCCATAGTTCGAGCAACTGCGGCACAAAAACGATCGCCCACATCGCACTGAACAACAGCAGGATGAAAAAGCTCAACAGCGCCGTCGCCGCAACCTTGCCGCCGCCGGCCGTGCCGACCGATTCGGTGATGCCGGTGAACAGCAAGCCGGCAATGAGCGGGATGATCGTCATCTGCAACGCTTGCAGCCACAGATTGCCCAGCGGTTCGGCAATGGCCAACGCGGCGGCACCACCGCCAGTTTCCGGCAGGATGGCACCCGCAGCGAGGCCGGCGACAAGCGCAAGGAAGATTTTCCCGGTCAGGTTCATCCAGCAATCCCCGCCGGCGCCACAGTGCCCATCGAGACGTAGAATTTCGCCAGGTCATCGACGCCGACGCCCGGCACCGGCCGCACCCGCGCGACCTCGACGAACAGCATGGCGCCGCCGACCGGCACCGGCGCCGTGGGGCAAATCACGAGGTGGCGCGGCCCTTCGCCAAGGTCGAACATCTGCGGCGTGGCGAGCAGCCCCAGCACTTCGGTGCTCGCGCCGAAGCGCACCGCGACAACCCGCATCCCTTGCAACTCCCCGCCTGGCGCGCCGCCGATCATGCGCACGATCTGCGCCAGCGGGCGGTAGAAGCCGCCGAGCACCGGCACCCGTCCGAGCAAGCCATCGAGCCCGCCCTCCAGCCGCGACCGCCATTGCGTCTGCACCACCAGGCCAATGCCCCAGATGATCAGTGCAGCGATGCCAAGCCCGGCCCAGAACGCCAGAAAGGCGCTTTTGGTCACCAGCATCCCGCCGCTGGCCAGCGCGCCGCCGATCACCGTGCCGGGGCCGAACGCCGCGGTCACATAGCCGGCCACCCATTGCAGCAGGATCACCGTCAGGAACACCGGTGCCAAGAAGATCATTCCCGTGAAAAACGGCCCGGCGATGCGGCGGATCATCCGTGATTGACGCGGGCAATGCCAGCCCGCACCCCCGCCCAACCGACCACGGGGTACGCTGTGATCGGGTGGCTGGACGGGCGCGTGGACTGGCGCCGCGTCATTTCAGATGCGCCAACACGGCGTCCCCCATCTGTTCGGTTTTCAGGACACCGCCAAGGTCGGCGGTGCGGGCGCCATCATTCAGGGCCGCCTCGACGGCGGTTTCAACCTTCGCCGCTAGGTCCGGCCGGCCAAGACTGTGTCGCAGGGCCATGGCAAAGCTGAGGATCGCGGCGCACGGGTTTGCCACGCCGCGCCCGGCAATGTCCGGCGCCGAGCCATGGATAGGCTCATACAATCCCGGCGACCCCGGCGCGCCGATGGCGGCGGACGGCAGCATCCCCAGCGACCCCGTCAGCATCCCGGCCTCGTCGGACAGCATGTCGCCGAACAAATTGTCGGTCAGAATGACGTCGAACTGTTTTGGCTGCTTGACCAGCTGCATCGCCATGTTGTCGGCGAGCATATGGGTCAGCTTGATATCGGGATATTCGGCATCGCGCAGCGCCTGGACCACCTCGCGCCACAACAGCCCGGCCTCCATGACATTGGACTTTTCGGCGGAGACCACCTCACTCTTGCGGCCACGCGCCAGCTCAAAGGCGGTACGGGCGACACGCTGAATTTCGCTGGTCGTGTAGACATGGGTGTTGACGCCGCGCCGCTGGCCATCGGGCAGCGTCTCGACGCCGCGCGGCTCACCGAAATACACGCCGCCGGTGAGTTCGCGGACGAACAGGATGTCGAGTCCCTCGACATGGATGCGCTTCAATGTCGAAGCGTCGGCAAGCGCGGCAAAGCAAATCGCCGGGCGCAGATTGGCATAGACCTGCATCCCGGAGCGCAGGGCGAGCAACCCGGCTTCGGGGCGCTTGTCATAAGGTTGGCCAGCCCATTGCGGGCCGCCGACGGCACCCATCAAGACAGCGTTCGCCGCCTTGGCGGCGGTTAGCGTTTCCGCCGTCAACGGCACGCCATCGGCATCGATACCGACGCCGCCGAAGCGCGCTTCGGTAACGGCAAGGTCAAGCCCGCCATTGATCAAGCGCCCAGCGACGCGCCGCGCGACGGCGGTGACTTCGGGGCCGATGCCATCGCCGGGAAGGAGGAGGAGAGTCTGGGTCATGGTCTGGCGATTGTCTTTCGGTGAAGGGATTTACAGTTGGGGCCAAGCGAGCCAGGTGCCGATGGCATGAACCATGCCATAGACCAGTACGATCAGTGAACTCCAAAGGATGAAGCTGTCGACCAGCTTTGGCTTCCACACGAGCAGCGGCGCCAGCGCCAGCCCGCGCAGCAGATAGACGGCGGTGATGCCGATCAGCGCCAGCCGCATCAACGGCAAGCGCGGGATGACGCCGGCGGCCGAGAATGCATAGGCGGCGAATACCGCCAGCGCCGCTGCAATGCCCAGGGTGATCGCCCAGGCTTGCGCCGCGCCGCGTTCCGCCATCCGCACCATGTTTTCGCCGGCGTGGAACCAGCGATACCACGCCGGGCCGCCCGCGATAATCGCCAGATGCATCAGCGAGGCGATGGCGCTCAAAACGCCGCCGGTGATCAGCCAGGGTTCCGCCCGCATCAGCAGGTGGGCGCTGCGGGCCGTGCGGCAGCGCCGGCAATCCATGGCCGGTCGGCGGCGATGCGGGCCTCGTGCGCGCCAATGTCCGCAGCCATCGCCGTTGTCAGCCCGATCTCGTCGAGCCCGTTGACGAGGCAATGCTTGCGGAACGGATCGATCGGAAAACTGAAGCGGTCCTGAAAGCCTGTCGTTACCACCTGATTTTCAAGGTCGATGGTGATCGGGTCGGTGGCTGCCACCGCCATCAGCCGATCGATCTGGTCTTGCGGCAGCACCACCAGCACCATGCCGTTCTTGAAGGCGTTGCCTGAGAAAATATCGGCAAACGATGGCGCGATGACGACCTTGATGCCCATGTCGGCCAGCGCCCAGGGCGCGTGTTCGCGGCTGGAGCCACAGCCAAAATTATCGCCGGCGATGAGGATAGGCGCGTCCTTGTTGCGCTGGCTGTCGAAAATATTGTCCGGGTCGGCACGAATGACGGTGAACGCCGATTTGCCCAGCCCGGTGCGCGTGACGGTTTTCAGAAAGCGCGCCGGGATGATTACATCGGTATCGACATTTTCGGCGCCGAACGGAATGGCGGTGCCGGAAAGGGTGGTGAACGCCTGCATGACACCGTGTTGCCAGAGGCGCGGGGATAAATCTACCACCGCCGCGCTGTGCCTGTTAAGCCTGTCGCATGACCAAGCAGCACCTCTACCTGATCGACGGCTCGGGTTACATCTTTCGCGCCTATCACCGCCTGCCGCCGCTGACCGACCCCGCCGGCACGCCGGTCGGCGCCGTCTATGGCTTTACTGCGATGCTGTGGAAGCTGATCACCGAACTCGCCAATGCCGAGGCGCCGACGCATCTCGCGGTCATCCTCGATCACGGGTCACAGACGTTTCGCAATGTCATGTATGCCGATTACAAGGCGCATCGCCCGCCACCGCCCGAGGATCTGATCCCGCAATTCCCGCTGATCCGTGACGCGGTGCGGGCATTCAGCGTGCCGTGCATCGAGCAGGATGGTTTCGAGGCCGATGACATCATCGCATCCTATGCTCTGGCGGCGCTGGCGGCGGACTTCAACGTCACCATCGTGAGTTCGGACAAGGATTTGATGCAGCTGATCCAGCCTGGCATCGATCTGCTCGACACGATGAAGAACCAGCGCATCGACCGTGCCGAAGTCATCGAGAAGTTCGGCGTGCCGCCCGAAAAGGTCGGCGATGTGCTGGCGCTGATGGGCGACACCGCCGATAATATCCCCGGCGTGCGCGGCGTCGGCCTCAAGACCGCGGCCGAACTCATCGTGCAATTTGGCGATGTCGAAGGCGTCATCGCCAATATCGATGCGATCAAGAAGCCCAAACTGCGCGAAACGCTGGCCGCCTCGATCGCCGATGCGCGCATGAGCCGCGAACTGGTACGGCTGAAGGACGATATTCCGCTGGCCGAGCCATTGGATGCGCTGACACTGCGTCATCCGCCGCACGAGCCGTTGGCGGCGTTCCTCGCCAAACACGGCTTCCGCGCGCTGCTCGCCAAGCTCGGCCGCGAGGCCGTGGCGGCATACGCCATACCGGCAAAGCAACTCGATGATGCACCGGCCAAGCCGTTCGTCCATGCCGACTACGAGACAGTGACGACGCAGGCCCGTCTTGATTGGTGGGTCGCTGAAGCCACGCGGCTGGGGATAGTCGCCGTCGATACCGAAACCACCGGCGTCGACCAATGCCGCGCCGATCTGATCGGCATCAGCCTCGCCACTGCGCCCGGCGTCGCCTGTTATATCCCGCTGCGGCACCAGTCGGGCGATGGCTTCCTCGCCGAACGGCCGGCACAGCTCGCCGAGGCCGATGTCATCGCCAGCCTCAACCCGCTGTTCGCCGACCCCGGCGTGCTGAAAGTTGCCCAGAATCTCAAATACGACATGATCATCCTGCGCCGCCACGGCGTACCGGTGCTGGCGCCTTTCGATGACACGATGATCCTGTCGTACAATCTCGATGCAGGCCGCTGGAATCACGGCCTCGACGATCTCAGCGATCGCCACCTCGGCCACACCCCAATCCCGTTCAAGGACGTCACCGGCGGTGCGAAAGGCAAATATGACTTCGCCCAGGTCGATCTGCGCAAGGCCACCGACTATGCCGCAGAAGACGCCGATGTGACGCTGCGCCTTCACGCCAAATTCCGCGACCGGTTGTGGCGCGAGCAAGTGACACGGATTTACGAACTGGTGGACCGGCCGCTGATTCCGGTCGTCGCCGATATGGAACTCGCCGGCATCCGCGTTGATCGCAGCGCGCTTGTCGGCCTGTCGGCGGCGTATGAAATCGAAATTGCCCGGCTGGAAGGCGAAATCCACGCCCTCGCCGGCGGGCCATTCAGCATCGGCAGCCCCAAGCAGCTTGGCGAAGTGCTGTTCGAACGCATGGGTCTGAAGTCCGGCAAGAAGTCGTCGAAGACCGGCGCCTGGACCACCGACGTCACTGAACTCGAACGGCTGGCCGGGGAGGGCGCCGAAATCTCCACCAAAATTCTCGACTGGCGGCAGAACTCGAAGCTGAAATCGACCTACACCGATGCGCTGCAGGCGCAGATCAATCCGGCGACGGACCGCGTCCACACCAATTATGCGCTCGCCGCCACCTCCACGGGTCGCATCTCGTCGAACGATCCCAACCTCCAGAACATCCCCATTCGCACTGAACTCGGCCGCCGTATCCGCCACGCCTTTGTCGCCGCTCCCGGTCATGTGCTGATGGCCGCCGATTACAACCAGATCGAGTTGCGCCTGGTGGCCCATATTGCCGACGTGCCCGAACTGAAGACGGTCTATTCCGAAGGTGGCGATGTCCACGCGCTGACCGCGCAGGAGGTTTTCGGCGAAGTCACCCGCGATACCCGCGCCCGGGCAAAGACCATCAACTTCTCGATCATTTACGGTATTTCGGCCTTCGGGCTGGCGCAGCGCCTCGGCATCGATCGCGGCGAGGCGGCGCGCTACATCGATCTGTATTTCAGCCGGTTTCCCGGCATCCGCAACTACATGGCCGAAACCATTGCGGCGGCGAAGGAGCATGGCTTCGTCACGACGCTGTTCGGGCGCAAGGCGCATGTCCCGCTGATCTTTTCCAAGAACCAGGGCGAGCGCCAGTTCGCCGAGCGCGCCGCCGTCAACGCCCGCGTTCAGGGCACGGCTGCCGACATCATTAAGCGCGCCATGGTGCAGATACCGGGCGCTCTCGCCGCCGCCGGGCTGGCCAGCACGCGCATGCTGCTCCAGGTCCATGACGAACTGGTGTTCGAAGTCCCGCAGGGCGATGTGGCGGCCGTTACCGCCGTGGTCCGCGAAACCATGGCCAACGCCCATCGCCCGCTGATTGCCCTTTCCGTACCACTGGGGGTTGAAATCGGTTCGGGCATCAGCTGGGGCGACGCACATTGACCAACACGAAGCCGCGCGGCGATCCCGCCGGCGAGGACCGTATCAGCGCGCGCCTGTTCCGTCGCACCATGGTGGTCTTGGCGGGGATCGCCACGGCGCTGGTGTCGTGGCAGCTGCTGCAGCTGATCCTGCTGCTGTTCGCCAGCATCCTTGTCGCGGTCATGCTCTATGATTTTGCCCGCGCGCTGATGCGCTGGGTGAAACTGCCATTCTATGGCGCGCTGACGCTGGCGATCATCCTGCCGTTGATCGGGCTGGTCGTTGTTTTCGGGCTGTTCGGCACGATCATGTATGACCAGTTCAGCGATCTTGCCGCCGTGCTGCCCAGCCAGGCAAAGGCGATCACCCGTTGGCTTGAAGGTTCGGTGCCGGGTCGCGAGGCGATCAAGGCCGTCACCAGCTATGCGCCCAAGATGGAATCGATCTTCGGCTTTGCCCAATCTGCGCTGGTCAACATCGGCTCGGCGGCGTCGGGGCTTGCGGTCGTCATCGTCGCCGGCGTGTATCTGGCGGCGCAACCGGGCATCTATATCGATGGCATCATCGCGATGTTGTCACCGGCCCGCGCCGCACAGGTGCACAAATCATTGGATGCCGTCCACCTGGCGTTGACGGCGTGGCTGAAGGGCCAGGCGATCGGCATGGCGTTTGTGGCGATCGGAACCAGCATCGGCCTGACGCTGATCGGTCTGCCATCGGGACTGGCGCTGGGGCTGGTCGCCGGGCTGTGCGAATTCGTGCCCTATCTCGGCGTTATCCTGGTGTCGATCCCGGCGATCATGATCGGGTTCGGCATCGATGTGCAGACCGGCTGGCTGACGGTCGGCGTGCTTGTCGTCGTCCAGCAATTGCAGGGCAATATCGTGCAGCCCATCGCCCAGCGCCGCCTGTCCGACCTGCCGCCGGCGTTGACGATCTTTGCATTGATCGGCTTCGGCTTGCTATGCGGGCCATTGGGAGTGGTGCTCGCCGTGCCCCTGACGGTGACCGCGCTGGCGATCGTCAAAGCCAACCGGCCGGCGAAAGTCGCAGCCGACGAAAAACTCAGCGCCGGCTGAGACGTCGGGCCAGCATCGCGGCAGCCAGCGCAGTCGCCGCCAGCGCCGCCGCCAGTTTCCAATGGCG
>JAYUUE010000213.1:0-3821 GCA_043754785.1 Polymorphobacter sp.
CGGATGCGTTCCGGCACCCGCAGCGAGATAGGCCACGGCATTGATGGCGACGTCGCCCGACGGCACATGCAGCACCTCCATCCGCGCCGGATGGTCGACATCGTGCGGCGGATCGCCCGGCAATGCCGATTGGTTTCGCGGCAAGGCCGCGGCTGAGGCGAACGCCGGAACCGCAATCAAAAACGCAAGCAACACCATCCGCATGACCAGCCCCACTCCCTTGCACCCGTTAAGCCTAGCGAAGCCGCAGGCGGCGCGATAGGTTTGCACGCAATTCAATCGGGAAATCCACACGAGCAACGACAAATCGCCGATCTCGCAGGACATGATCGACCTGTACGACCGTTTTACCCATATCGGAGGCACGCGGCTCGATCTTGTCACCGGCATGGCAAAACTGGCGGGCGGCACGGCAGCGGCACTGGCGCTGATCCCGCTGATCGAGGCCCGCGCCGAGGCGGCCGCGCTGACCAGCGAGACCGATCCGAGCATCATTGTCGAGCGCATCATCTTCACGCTGCCCAACGCCGTGCGAATGGCCGGCTATGTGGCCCGGCCGCCGCGCGGCTCGTCGCGGGCACCCAAGGTCCTGGTCATCCATGAAAATCGCGGGCTTACCGACCATATCCGCGATGTGACGCGGCGTCTCGCCTTGCGGGGTTTTGTCGCCCTGGCGCCGGATTTCCTGACGACGCTGGGCGAAACCCCGCGCACCGGCGATGGCACCACCAGCGCGGGCGATATCGCGCGCACGATGATCGGCAGCCTTGACCCAGCGCAAACCGTGACCAAAGCCGTGGCCACGCTGAAATGGCTCGATGGGTATTCGGAAGGCCATGGCAAACCCGGCGCCGTCGGCTTTTGCTGGGGCGGCGGGCTGGTCAAAAAACTCGCCATTGCCGCTGGCGGTGCCATGCACACCGGTGTCGCTTATTGCGCCCCCGCCCCCGCCCCCGCCCCCGCCCCCGCCCCCGCCTATGGGGCGCAGGCGGCGCGCGTCAAGGCGCGGATGCTGCTGCTGCATTTCGCCGGCCTCGATGAACGCATAAACACTGGCGGCGCCGCCTGGGCATCGGCGCTGGCGGCGGCGGGTGTGAAGGTCGAAGCCTTTACCTATCCCGGCGTCAACCACGCTTTTGCCAATGACAGGTCGGCGGCGCGCTTTAACCAGCAGGCGACCGATCCCGCCCGGGGGCGAACGCTGGACGCGCTGCGACTCTGACGTGTATTGGCCTTGCAATACGCGGTGCGACCAATACAAACACTTCATGCGATCAGCCCTTGCCGCCCTGTCCCTGCTCCTGACAATTGCCGCCGCGCGGCCGCCTGATCCGTTGCTGGCAACGATCATCGCTGGCGCCCGCGCCGCGGCGCCCGCAACCACGGCGTTTGAACGCACATCCCGCACGACGGCGACCGAAGAAAAAGGCGCCCCCGAAACGCATGTCCGCGTCGATCGCTGGGACGGCAAGATGCTGGTACCGCTGACCATCGATGGCAAACCGGCCAGCGCCGACCAAATTGCTGAAGTCCAGAAGGCGGTGAAGGGCAGGCCGGTTGCCGGCTACCATCGCCTCGCCGATTTCCTGCAAGGCGGCGCTGTGCGCGGCACCGATGCGCAGGGCCACACCATCTACCGCATTGCCGGGCTGCCGAAGGGCACGATCAATGTCGGCAAGGATATTTCGGCAGATCTGGTCGGCGAAGCGTCGATCGATACCAGCACATCGCAGCCCTTTGTTTCGCGATTGCGGGTATATCTGCCCAAGCCCCTGTCGTTCTTCATGGTGGCAAAGCTCGACGCCTTTGAAATCATCAACGACTATCGCCCCGGCCCAGGCGGCAAACCGGCGCTGGTCAAGGGCGTGCAAAGCATGACCGGTGCGCAATTCGGCAAAAGCGGCACGACCCGGACCGAAACCAGCTATACCACCCTCAAATGATCGCGCCAACCGGCCCGCGGCCTGACACAAAGTCGTAACTTGTCGCACGCGCTGGCGGCCTCTAGGGGTGCGCGATGAAACGTCTCGGCCTTGCGCCACTGGTCATGACAATCGCCGCGGCAGCCGCCGTTGCAGCCGCCGCAACACCGGCCCCTGCCACGACCCCGGGGATGGGCATGCTCCCGGACCGCATCATCGCCGATGCCGCTGCGCTGCGGCCCGACGGGTTGGCCTTTGATCGCACCACCCACGCCGTCCGCACGGGCGGCGGCACCACCAGCACGGTCAACACTGCCGATCGGTGGACTGGCAAGCGCTGGATATTGCTGAACAGCCGCAATCGCCAGCCGAGCGCCACCGAGCGCAGCGACCACAAGCGCCAAGCGGATGCAATGCCCGTTCCGGGCTATTACCAACTCGCGCCGATCATCGCTGCCGCCACCAGCAGGGGCACCGATGCCCAGGGCCGCACGGTATTGCGCATTCCCGCCATGCCTGCTGGCGCCGTATTTACCGACACCGGCGATATCTCGGACCATTTGCAAGGCGAAGCACGGCTGGCACGGCGCGGTGACACGGTCTGGGTCGACCAGTTGCGCGTCACCACGCATGAAAATTTCAAGATGAATATGTTGATCAAGGTCACCGGCTTTGAACAAATCAGCGATTTTGCACTCGGCCCGGATGGCAAGCCGCGGCTTATCGCCCAGAAGTCCGTCTCGACCGGCACGATGTTCGGCTTTCCCGGCGGCGAAAAGGCCGAAGCGAGCTTCGTTTATCGCTAGTTGCCGTGTTGGGAACGCACCTCTAGGTTGGCGGCGTTTTCCACTTGCAAGGTTCACTTCGCTCCATGTCGATGCGTTTTACGGGCACATCCGGTTATGTCGCCACCGATGATCTCAAAGTCGCGGTCAACGCCGCTGTCACCCTGCGCCGGCCATTGCTGGTCAAGGGCGAACCCGGCACCGGCAAGACAGTGCTGGCGCAGCAGATTGCCGATGCTTTTGACGCGCCGCTGATCGAATGGAACGTCAAATCGACGACAAAGGCCCAGCAGGGCCTGTATGAATATGATGCTGTGAGTCGCCTGCGCGACAGCCAGTTGGGCGATGCCCGCGTCCATGATATTTCGAATTACATTCGCCGCGGCAAGATGTGGGAGGCTTTCACCTCGGCCAAGCTGCCGGTGCTGCTCATCGACGAAATCGACAAAGCCGATATCGAGTTTCCCAACGACCTGTTGACCGAGCTCGACCGAATGGAGTTCGATGTTTACGAAACCGGCGAACGCGTGAAGGCGGCCGTTCGCCCCATCGTCATCATCACCTCGAACAACGAAAAGGAGTTGCCAGACGCCTTTCTGCGTCGCTGCTTCTTCCATTACATCAAGTTTCCGGACCGCGAGACAATGCAATCGATCGTCGCCGTCCACTTCCCCGACATCCAGAAATCACTGGTCGCAGAGGCGCTCAACATCTTCTTCGATATCCGCGACGTGCCGGGCATGAAGAAAAAGCCTTCGACGAGCGAACTGCTCGATTGGCTCAAACTGCTGATGCATGAAGACCTGCCACTGGAAGTACTGCGCAATCGCGATACCAAGAGCCTGATCCCGCCGCTCCACGGCGCCCTGCTGAAAAACGAGGCCGACGTGATGCTGTTCGAACGCCTCGCTTTCATGAGTCGGCGCAGCAACGGCTAAGGCGGTTCCGTCTCCCTCCGCACTCGCCACGAAGACGGGGGTGAGGGACAAAAAGGACCGGCGGCACCAACCGAGCCAGTCCCAAAAAAGAGGCCGGGATCTCGCGATCCCGGCCTCGTTCATGTCCACCCGGCGCCGCGGCGCCGGGCGAGTGCCTTACGATGCTGCCGGAGCAA
>JAYUUE010000214.1:0-3809 GCA_043754785.1 Polymorphobacter sp.
CGACGCAAATGTCTCGCCGCTGGCGCTATTCCCCCCTCAGGACCAAGCGGCATGGCATGAGGCCATATTGACCGAAATCCTCGATGAACGTCTGCCACCAAGGCGGCATCGCCGTATCAAGCGCGGCGTCAAACGAAAGATGAGCAGCTATCCAATCCGCCGAAAAGCCGATCAACCTCACAAGCCAATCGACATCTCGAAAACAATCAGAATCATTAAATGAACGGTATTGTGTTTAGGCCGCTTGCGCCGCCGGAGCCATGGCCGCTTCGATCCAGCTGCGCGCGTCCGGAATCATTGCCTCGAGCGCAGGCAGGTCGTTGATGCACAAGAACTTGATCGCCGGCGATATGGCGCGGCGCAGGTAAGCGCGAACATGCGCCAGCGGATAATCGGCGACGGCACCGGTGCGCAGGTGAAGATGGTCGTTGGTGGTGGTGACCACGGCGGTGCCGGCGGCGAGGCAGACATGGTTGTGCAATGCCTGCGGTTGGAACTGTGTCACGCAGCGGAACCGGTGCCCGATGTTGCGGGTGAGGGCGGCGCTGTGGCTGTCCCACGCGTGCGCAAAAACCGACCGCCGCAGCGGATGGATGACATGGGCGGCGACGAAGAGGCGGTCCGGAGTGAAGCCGGCGAGCGCGGCGGCGTTGATTTGGGCGCAATCGTCGAGCCGCGCCGGATCGTGGCGGTGCACCGGGTCGGCGAGCAACGCGCGGCGATCGACCCATTTGCCGCGCAGCACCGGCGCCATGCCATGAAACACGTCGGCGGGGGCGAGCGGCGCGGTCAGAAAGACGTCGTCGTTGAAATAGACGAAGCGCTCGGCAAGCCCGGGGATGCGCCACAGCAGGCTTTCGATGGCGAGCGAGTTGAACGTCGGCAGCGCGGCCTCATGGCCGGCGAACAGCGCGCGGTGATCGACGATACTAATCCGAGCGCGCAAATCCCCAGGCAGCCCGGCAAGGTCGGGGGTTTGCGCGTCGGTGACGATCCAGACGCGCGCCAGCCACGGCGCATGGTTCGCGATCGAGCGCAGGCAGTAGCGCAGCTCGTCACTGCACGCCCAGCGGTGCGGATTGGTGCCATTTTCATTGGCGGGGTTGGTTTGCGCCAGCCAGTGTTCGCGTTTGCGGCGATGGGCGGGCTGGGCGCCGTCGACCCAGGTGATCACGGCATCGATCCGGGTCATCACCGGCAACAATTTCTGGGGCATCGGGTGGGATAGTGCTTTGCAAATGATTGTTACGGTGCGGGAATGGGCCGCAGTAGACTATTGCGTGCAAACCGCCAGCCCTGAGGCGACACGGCGCAGGGCTGGTATCAGCCGACCAGCACCAGGCGTGGCGGGGTGAACGACCGGTTGACGACGCGATCGGCACCGAACTGCCGCGAAACCTCGATCATGGTTTCGGCGTCGAAAAGATAGTCGCGGCCAAGGCGGATTTGGGCCATGCCGGCGCCGGTGGCGATTTCGGCGACGAGTTCGCCGCGGCCCTGGCCGCGAACCCGGGTGACCAGCGCAGCGAGTGCGGCGACGTCGGCGGGGGCGGCGAGCGCCACGACAACCTTGCTGCGGGTGCGTTTGGCCAAATCGGCCAGCAGTGTCAGCCCGCGCATGGTGATGCGCGGCACATCCTCGCCGTCACGCCATTGCAGTTCCGCCTGCACCAGCACCGACGGGCTGTCCTTGGCCACGGCTTCGACACGGGCCTGGGTGTCTTCATCGAAACAGCTGGCGACATATTGCCCGCTTCGGTCCGATAGGGTGACGAGCAGGTAGCGATTGCCCTTTCCGGTTTGCGGGGTGCGCCATTTGATATCTTCGACCAGCCCGGCCATGACGACGCCTTGGCGGCCGCCGCCGGGCGGTGCCGGCAATGCTGCGACTTCGGCGAAGCTGAGCGCGTCCTGCGCTTCGAGGACAGTGCGCCAGGCTTCGACCGGGTGGCCCGAAAAGTAAAAGCCGAACGCCTCCTTTTCCTGCGCCATGGTTTCGGCCTGCGTCCAGCTGGCGCTGGCGGGGACGAGCATGGCGAGGCCGCCATCATCGACGCAGCCGGTATCATCCCCGAACAGCGCCGTCTGCGCGCTGTCGCGGGCGGCGGCAGCGGCCTGGGCGGTGCCGAGGATAGCTTCGGCGAGCAGGTGGATGCCAGCGCGGTTGGGGACGATGCCGTCGAAACAGCCGGCAGCGATCAGGCTTTCGAGCTGGCGGCGGTTGAGCAGTTTGGGATCGACGGATTTGGCGAAGGCCGGCAGGCTGGCATAGCCGGCGCCGCGCCCGGTGACGACGACTTCCATGGCCTTTTCACCGACGTTCTTGAGCGCCGCCAAGGCGTAACGGACGCTGCCCTCGCTGACTGAAAAGTCGGCTTGCGAGGCGTTGATGCAGGGCGGCAGCACCTTGACGCCGCAGCGCCGCGCATCGTCGGTGAAGGCCGCCAGACGACCGGTGTTGGTGATGTCATAAGCCATCGAGGCCGCAAAAAATTCGGTCGGGTGGTGGGCCTTGAGCCACGCCGTCTGGAAGCTGACCAGCGCGTAGGCCGCCGCGTGCGATTTGTTGAAGCCATAGTTGGCGAACTTCAGCACCAGGTCGAAAATGGCGCTGGCGGTGGCCTTTTCGATGCCGTTGGTCGCGGCGCCTTCGGCGAAACGTTCCTTTTGGGCCACCATTTCGGCGTGAATCTTCTTGCCCATGGCGCGGCGCAGCAGGTCGGCTTCACCCAGGCTGTAGCCCGCCAGCGTCCGGGCGATCTGCATCACCTGTTCCTGATAAACGATGATGCCATAGGTTTCGTTGAGGATCGGCTCCATCAGCGGGTGGAGCAGCTCGACAGCCTCGCGCTTGTGCTTGCGGTTGGCGAAGCTGGGGATATTGTCCATCGGACCCGGCCGGTAGAGTGCGCCGAGTGCGATGATATCGCCGAAACAATCGGGGCGGACCTGGCCGAGCGCGCGCCGCATGCCTTCGGATTCGAACTGGAACACCCCGACGGTATCAGCGCGCGCGAGGAGGGCGTAGACCGCAGGGTCATCGAGCGGCAGCGCCAGCCAATCAACCGTGACGCCGCGATTGGCGAGCAGCTTGGCGGCGCGATCGAGCACCGACAGGGTTTTCAGCCCGAGAAAGTCGAATTTGACGAGGCCGGCTTTTTCGACAGCCTTCATTTCGAACTGGGTGACTGCCATGTCGGAGCGCGGATCACGATACAGCGGCACGAGCTGCGACAAGGGCCGATCACCGATGACGACGCCAGCGGCATGGGTCGAACTGTGGCGCGGCAGACCTTCGAGTTGCAGGGCGATCTCGATCAGCCGCTTGATCTTGGGGTCGCGGTCGCGCTCGGCGATGAACTCGGGAACGCCGGTGTAGCGCTTGCCGTCCTTGTCCTTGCCGATACCCAAAGTCCGCGCCAGCGTCCACGGGTCGGTGGGGTGGCTGGGGATGAGTTTCGACAGGCGGTCGGTCTGCCCGTAGGGGACTTGCAGGACGCGGCCGACGTCCTTCAATACGGCGCGCGCTTTCATCTTGCCGAAGGTGATGATCTGCGCGACTTGGGGCAAGCCATGGCGCTGCTGGACGTATTTGATGACCTCGACGCGGCGGGTTTCGCAGAAATCGATATCGAAATCGGGCATCGACACGCGGTCGGGGTTGAGGAAGCGTTCAAACAGCAGCCCGTGGACCAGCGGATCGAGATCGGTGATGGTCAGCGCCCAGGCGACGACCGAGCCGGCGCCCGAACCGCGGCCGGGACCGACGGGTATGCCCTGGCGCTTGGCCCAGCCGATGAAGTCGGCAA
>JAYUUE010000215.1:0-36121 GCA_043754785.1 Polymorphobacter sp.
TGCCCTTGGCGATCGGAATATTGATCGCCGCGTTGACCCGGACGCCGAGCGGGCTTTCGCCCTGGACTTCGGCGAACCCTTCAAATGCATCGGTCGGACGATGGTTTATTATGCTCATCGCGCCGCCGGTCGTGCTGCGACCGAACAACGTTCCCTGTGGTCCACGCAGCACTTCGATACTCTCAAGGTCGAAGAATTCGCCGAACGTACCGCCGGACTGCAGGAAAACGCGATTATAAAGCACGCCAATGTCGGTATCGTTGGTCGCGCCAAACGAAGCCGAGCCGACACCGCGGATTGTGATGTTCCGATTTGCCGAAAGCGTCACGGTAGGAACATTGAACTGGAGATCCTTGCTGTCTTCGATCCGCGCCGCCTGGCGCGCGGCAGCGTTCAGCGCGGTTACCGCGATCGGACCCTCTGGACGTTCTCAGCCCGCTTTTGCGCAGTCACGATAATCATATCCCGATCAATTTCTGCATTCGCTGCGGTAGCCCGGGCAAGCGCGGGCGCCGCCATTGTAGCCCAGCCCAACGCTAGCACCGACGCGCCGAGCGTCCACTTCAACGTATTGCTCATTAAACCTCCCCTATTCTTGTTGGAAGGATAGTCAGCACTATAGGACGTATTGTCAATAGTGGGGGATATAGATGTCTTTAGGCGCATGCGCGGGAGGACCTGAGCCGGCGCTATGATGCGCTGTGCGCGCATTACCGGATGGAGCCGACGCGCAACAACCGCAGCGTTGGCCACGAAAACGGTTCGATCGAAAGCCCGCACGGTCATCTCAAGAGCGCGGTCAGGGACGCGCTGTTGATGCGCGGCACGAATGACTTCGCCGATCTCGCCGCCTACCGCGGCTTTATCGACGAGGTCGTCAGCCGCAAGAACGTCCGGCACGCAAAGCGCATCGCAGCCGAGCGGCCGATGTTGCTGCCACTGCCGAGACAGTGCACTTGCGATCATGAGGAGACCGTCGTCACCGTCACCTCGTCGGGCGGCTTTACGCTACGCAAGGTGTTCTACACCGTGCCGTCGCGCCTGATCGGGCATCGGCTGCGGGTTCGGCTCTACGATGACCGTGTCGACCTATTCATCGGCGGCAGCCCGCTGATGACGCTGGTGCGCGGGCGGGCCGATGCCAACGGCAAGCACGGTCACGTCGTCGATTATCACCACATCATCCACGCGCTGCGCCGCAAGCCCATGGCGCTTATGGGGCTTGTCTACCGCAACCAGATCTTCCCGCGCGATGCCTATCGCCAGACGTTCGATCGCCTGCTCGAACAGATACCCGAACGGCCGACATGCCGACTGATGGTCGATCTGCTGGCGCTCGCCCATGATCGCGGTTGCGAAGCCGAGCTGGCGACCGTCCTCGCATCTGATCTCGAGGCTTCTGCTCACTGGTATGACCGACAAAGGATTGAAACGAGTAAGCGTGCTGTCGAAATTACCAAGGTCGAACGAAAAGCGATTGCAGCAGCAGTTGGCGCGACCAAGGCGTTCTTTCGAAAAGGACGGATTTCAAACTGGTTAGCGGCGAGTGGTGGTCCCGGTATAAGAGGCGATGACTGGATGAACAGGTCCATGGTCGGGTAAAGGAGGTCTTAAGATCTGCGTATGCCATTGCCAGCACCATTGCTGTGATTTACGGGACATCAAGGCGTCGCTGCCGGGCCTATCGCTTGATGCGTGGCATGCCGATGAAATCGCGTTTGCCGAGCTTCACCCCCTGCGCCCGCAAGATCGCATAGGCCGTGGCCGCGTGGAAATAAAAGTTCGGCTGCGAGAAGGAGAGCAGGAAATTCGCGCCGGTAAACGGCATTCTGGTCTCACCAAAGGCAAAAAGCGTGTCGCTCTCCGCCAGCGCGTCGAACGTATCGCGATCGATGGCCTTCAGGCTGGTGATCGCGGCTTGCAAAACATTGTGAAGACCGGCGAAGTCTGTGGGCCAAGCCGACATGTCGGGCGAAAAGCTGCCCGCCCGCACGCCTTCGATCCCGCCGACCGAATGCGCGGCACAGGATTTCACCTGATACCCGAACGGCAGCATGTCGGGCGCCAGCCGCGCATCGATCAGGTCGGCCTCGGCCCTGCCCTGCTCGGCGCAAAACGCCGCCGCCTTGTCGAGGAGCGCATCGATCGCTCCCAGAATTTGCAGGTTCGAGGGCACCACGGCATCGTAAAAGGAAAACGACATGATTCTGCTCCGCTGTTCGTTCGAATTACGCCTGACCTAGCAGTTCAGGAATCGAAGGCCAACTGGAACTGACGCAGCATTGCCACCGACTGCCGTCAGCATGCCACGACGTTGACAGCCAGCCCGCCCAACGACGTCTCCTTGTACTTCTCGCCCATGTCAGCACCGGTCTTGCGCATCGTCTCGATGACCTGATCTAGGCTGACCCGGTGCGTGCCATCGCCGAGCAGCGCCAACCGCGACGCCTCGATAGCCTTCACCGCCCCCACGGCATTGCGTTCGATACACGGCACCTGCACCAGGCCCCCGACCGGATCACACGTCAAACCAAGATTATGCTCCATGCCGATTTCGGCGGCATTTTCGACCTGGCCGTTGCTGCCGCCGAGCGCCGCCGTCAGCCCCGCCGCCGCCATCGAACATGCCACGCCGACTTCGCCTTGGCAGCCCACTTCAGCGCCGGAAATCGAGGCATTGGCTTTGAACAACGCGCCAATTGCTGCTGCGGCGAGCAAGAACCTGTCGGCGCCGTCCACCGTCGCCCCCGGCGCAAACCGCTCATAATAGCGCAGCACGGCGGGCACGATACCGGCGGCGCCATTCGTCGGCGCGGTGACAACTCGGCCACCCGCCGCGTTTTCCTCGTTGACCGCCAGCGCCCACAAATTGACCCAATCGAGGACGCTGAGTGGATCTGCAAGCGCCCGCTCCTGCCGATCGCGCAGCAGCGCCAAAATGCCAGGCGCGCGGCGGATGACCTTCAGCCCGCCCGGCAGCTCCCCCGGCGTTCGGCAACCGCGGTCGATGCAGTCCGACATCGCAGCGCGGATGGCGGCGAGCCGCGCCCTCACCTGGTTTTCGGGCAGGCTCGCCAGCTCGTTGGCCAGCGCCAGATCGGCAATGCCGATGCCGGCCGCGGCCGCCCGCGCCAGCAGTTCGTCGCCCGTTGCATAGGGATGCGGCAAATCCCGCAGCGGCGATGGCGGCGCATTGCGCACCACCTCCGCCTCGCCGATCACAGCGCCGCCGCCTATGGAGTAGCTCGTCTCCCGGTGCACTTCGCTGCCGTCTGCCGCGAGCGCCGTGAAGGTCATGCCATTGCTGTGGTGGGACAGCCGGCGCCGCTGATGCCACAACATGTCGCCGGCTTCATCGAAGCCGATCATTGCGCCGCCTGACAGCCGCAACTGCCCCTCGGCGCGCACCGACGCGACCGCCACCGCCGCCGCGTCGGGATCGAGCGATTCCGGCCGCGCCCCGCACAGTCCCAAAATCACCGCGCTATCGGTGGCGTGGCCCTTGCCGGTCAATGCCAGGCTGCCGAACAGCTCCGCCAGCACCCGCACCGGGCGCAATGGCGCCGCGCGCGACGCGAAGTCGGCAGCAGCGGTCATCGGGCCCATCGTGTGCGACGACGACGGCCCGACACCGATCTTGAAAAGTTCAAAAACGCTGAACGGCATGGGTGCAGCCTATAGCGCGCCCGCCGCAAAGCCTATGCTGCCTTCGCGCGCCGCAGTTTTTCCAGCTTCTTGAGCAGCATGTCGCGCTTCAATTTCGACAGATGGTCGATGAACAATATCCCCTCGAGATGGTCCATCTCGTGCTGCAAACACGTCGCCAACAGACCATCCAGCTCTTCGTCGTGCGGCGCACCGGTTTTATCAAGCCACGTCGCCCGAACCCGCGCCGGACGATCGACATCGCCGTAAAGCTCGGGGACCGAAAGGCAGCCTTCATTGTAAACCGCCATTTCCGGCGACTCCCAAGTGATCACCGGATTGATAAAGACCTTTGGGTCCTTGATATATTCGGCATTCCTGGCTTCGGCGTCACTGGTTGGCTCGGGCGCGTCCGGATCCTTCAGGCGCTGCAAATCGATGACCAGAATCCGTTCCGGCACCCCGACCTGGATCGCCGCCAGCCCAATGCCCGGCGCATCATACATCGTCTCGAACATGTCAGCTATCAGCGCCCGATGCGCATCGGTCACGGCGGCGACGGGGGTGGAGATAACGCGCAGCTGCGGGTCGGGTGTTTCGATGATATCGAGAATGGCCATGGCGCGGACCTAGGGTCGGCACGGCCGAAAATCAAGCTAGTCGACCAGCCGTCTTGCCCGCAGCGCCAGTGCCAATGTCCCTTCGTCAAGATAATCCAGCTCGCCGCCGACCGGCAGGCCATGCGCCAGCTGCATCACCCGCACCCCAAGTGGCGCCAGCTGTTCCGCCACATAATGCATAGTCGTCTGGCCCTCCAGCGTCGCATTCATCGCCAGCACCACTTCACCGATGCCGCCGCCGGCGACCCGCGCCACGAGCGCGGCAATGCCCAGATCCTCCGGCCGCACCCCGTCCAGCGCCGACAGCCGGCCGCCGAGCACATGGTAACGCCCGCCGAACAGTCGCACCCGATCAAGCGCCCAGAGGTCCGCCACCTCCTCGACAACGCACAGGCTGGCCAGGTCACGCCGCGGATCGGTGCAGATGGCGCATGGGTCGGCGGTATCGACATTGCCGCAGATGCCACAGGTAACCAGATCGCGCTCCACCGCCTGCAAGGCGGAGATCAGCGGACCCAAACTGGTCTCGCGCTTCTTGATCAGGTGCAGCACCGCCCGCCGCGCCGAGCGTGGCCCCAGG
The DNA here is from genome assembly GCA_043754785.1 of Polymorphobacter sp. Lineage (GTDB taxonomy): Bacteria > Pseudomonadota > Alphaproteobacteria > Sphingomonadales > Sphingomonadaceae > Sandarakinorhabdus. Next base: position 4,846 of record JAYUUE010000215.1, read on the forward strand.
CCCGGCAGCCGGGCCAGCGCCTGGGTCAACGCATCAAGGGCGGGTGAAGACATGGCGACGGTATGCCGCCACACGCTACCGACGGCAAGCCAGCTGCCCGTTGACGACGCCGCACTCGGTGCTCTGGCCATCACGCTTCCAGCGCACCCCTACCGCGCCCCGCGCTGCCTGCGCCGCCACGTCCGCCACGCTGCGCACCGGCGTGCCGCCGACCGCCTCGATCAGATCACCCGGCCGCATGCCGATCTGCGCCGCGGGGCTGCCATTGGCCATTGCCACCACGACCACGCCCGAATCGGGCAACGCCGCGCCGAGTTCCTGGGCAAAAGCCGGCGACAGATTGCCCACAGTCACGCCGGTCAGGATCGATTGGCCGGCAATCGGCGTCACCTGCCGTGCCGGGGTTTCCGGCGGTGCCGCCACCGTCACCACGGCGCGCTGCTCGCGCCCGCCGCGCACCAGCACCACATCGAGCGCACGGCCGACACCTTCGGTCGCCAGCGAGTAGCGCAGCTGGCCGCCATCTGCGACGTCCTTGCCGCCAATGCTGCGCAGCACATCGCCGACCTGAATGCCCGCCCGCGCGCCCGGACTGGCCGGAATTACCGCCGTCACCAGCAGGCCGCCGGGGCGATCCAGCCCCGCCGCCCGCGCGCTTTCCGCAGTCAAGGCTTCGCCCTCCACCCCGATCCAGCCGCTGACGAGTTTGCCGGTCGCTGCGGCCGAAAGAAATACTCGCACCATCTTTGACGGGATAGCAAAGCCGATGCCGTTGGAGCCCCCCGAGCGCGAGAAGATCGCGGTGTTGATGCCGATCAACCGGCCCTGGCCATCGAGCAAGGCGCCGCCGGAATTGCCGGGGTTGATCGCTGCATCGGTCTGGATGAAGAACTGCCAGTCCGAAATGCCGATGCCGGTGCGCGCGATCGCCGACACAATCCCCGTCGTCACCGTTTGCCCGACGCCGAACGGGTTGCCGATGGCAATCGTCACATCACCGACTTCGGACTGGTCGCTGTCCCCCATGCGGATGACCGGCAGCACCGCACCGCGCGTATCGACTTTCAGCAGCGCCAGATCGAGCCGCGCGTCGGCAAACACCAGCTTTGCCGGGTATTCACGGCGATCGGACAGAGCGACGAGGATCTGGTCGGCGCCCGCCACCACATGATTGTTGGTGACGATCAGCCCATCGCTGCCAACGATGACACCGGAGCCGAGCGACTGTTGCACGCGCGGCTGTGCCGGGGCACCCCCGTAAAACTGCTGCATGAAGGCGTCCATATTCGCCGAACGGCTGCGATCCACTGTCGCTGTATAGACGTTGACCACCGCCGGCGCCGCCGATTTGACGATTGGCGCAAACGACAGCGCGACTTGTGCCGCGCCGGTGGGAAGCTGGCGCGCGATGGGGCTACTATCAACCTGCGGCACCGACGTCAGCGGCGTCTTGACAGGGAGCGCGCTCGAAACGCCGACCGCCAGCGCAATGCCGGCAATGGCGCCAAGGCCGATGCCGGCGGCAAGTTTCAGGCTGGGACGCATGGGTTTTTCCGTGGTTGAAAACGCGCCGCTGCTCTAGCGCTTGCCGGTGAAGGCAAAATGAACGGTTACGCCTCCGAACCATTATAATGCGTCGCGCTCACCACCTCATCCAGCCGCAACGGCCGATACAGATGCGGGAACAAAACCCCGCCGCGCGCCGGCTCCCAGCGCAGGTCCGGCCCCAGCGTGGCGGCGTCGAACGTCACCGCCATCAGCCCGTTTTCACCGGCAAACCATTTGGCCGCGGTGCCCGCCACCTGATCGGGCGGGGAAATATGGATATAGCCGTCACGCAAATCATCGGCAGACCCGGCGAATTCGCCGGCCGCCTCGAACGCCGCCCACTCTTCGGCGCGCAGCAGCTTCACGATAGAGGTGTCTGGCGGCGTCACTTGATCGCTCGCACCGGCACCCGGACGTTGCACAGGTCAACAGCGCCTGCGGGCCGCACGAAGAACCCGGCCCGGTTGGCCCGTGCCGTCTTGTAGGTGGCAAAGCTCGCGCTGGCCGTATCCATCACCTCGAAACGCGGCGCATCCGCCACCGCAGTCGCCAGCCGCGCCCGGATGATCGGTGTCTGCTCCGCCGGCGTCTTGTAGAATCCCAGTGCCTCGGTGCCGCGCTTCAGCGCCGCCGGACCCTCCAGTCCCTGGACGATCCGCCCGACGAGCGCGATGTTGCGATCGAGATGGCGAGGGCCATGGCCGACCACTGCATAAAGTTCCGACGAATCGCCTGTATCGGGCGGCATGTCGCGGCCCGACCCGACCATGCCATAGCAATGCGCCAACCAGGCGGTGCCGGTCTTGCGGTCGCGCGCCACCGGCCAGCCATTGGCAAAGCCGGCTTCAGCATAGGCATCCGGCGACCCCAAAGGCGTGATGGCCAGCCCTTTCGCGGGCCGCTCATATTCGGCCGGTAACGGCTGCGGCCGCGCGCGCTTGGGCCGCTGGTCGGGCGCGATGCCGATCCCAGAACCACCCGCCAACGGCTTGACCGCCCATTGCACGACATAATTATCCTGCACCCGGGTGATCGCCCCGCCATCGAACCGGCCGCCTTCGACAAGCGCGCGAACGGCCGCGACATGCGCCGGGGCAAAATCCGGCGCCAGCTCCATCGCCATGGTGCCGGCAGCGGTTTCGATGATGACGAGATTGTCCGGCGCGATCGCCCGCCACGCTGCGGGCGGCGATGCTGCGATAACGCCATCGGGTTCGAGCGGCGGTGCGGCGGCGAGGAGAGCGGCAAGAAGCAGGATCATCCCGCATGATGGCGCGCGATGCGAGGCAGGGCAAGCCGACGCCCTACTCGTACGGGGAGGGGGTCACTCGGCCTCGAACGTCAACGCCAGCCCATTGATGCAGTGCCGCAACCCCGTCGGTGCCGGGCCATCGGGGAAAATATGCCCCAGATGACCCTCACACTTCGCGCAATGCACCTCGGTCCGCGTCATCCCGTGCGTCGTATCGACCGTCGTTGCCACCGATCCCGGCACCGCATCGTAGAAACTCGGCCAACCCGAGCCACTGTCATACTTGGTGCCCGACTCATAAACCAGCGTGCCGCACCCGGCACAGAGAAACGCACCGGCCCGTTTTTCGTCATTCAGTGGCGATGTGAACGGCCGCTCGGTGGCATGTTCACGCAGCACGGCCCGCTGCTGCGGCGTCAAATCACGATCGGACATTCTCGAATCCTTCCCAATGTTTAGACACAAAATCGCCGCTCGGGCCGGCTTTGCCAACCCCCCTGCGACCTAGAGCAGCACCGAAGCAGGCCGCGTTAGCGCATCAATCGCACCCTGCAAGATGTACGCTGCCGCCAGCCGATCGACACGCGCAGCCCGTGTCTTGCGAGACAAATCCTCGGCAATCATCGCCCGTTCGACCGCCTGGGTGCTCCACCGCTCGTCCCACAGCAGCAGCGGCAGCGCCAGCACCTCCAGATTGCGCGCCAGTGCTCGCACGGACTGGGTGCGCGGGCTATCACTGCCGTCCATGTTGAGCGGCAGGCCCATGACCAGCCCCTGGACGCGCTCCGCCGCGATGAACCGGCGCAACAATACCAGGTCGGCGGTGAATTTGGTCCGCGATATCGTCGAATGCGGCGCGGCAAAGCTCCACCCCGCGTCACACGTCGCCAGCCCGATGGTCTTGGTCCCCGGATCAATTCCCGCCAGCCGGCCGCCCTCGGGCAATGCCGCGGCGAACGCAGCGACGTTCACCCGCCCACACCAAAAGCCTCCACGCGCCGCTCCACATCGGTGCGCAAATTGGTCCAGAACAGTGGATAATCATAAACGTGATAATTGTTGCCCGGCAACACATAGGCAGTGAACCCCCCAGGCGCCGGCCCGATATCGAGTATGCCCCCCGGCAAACACCGCGCCCCGATGCTCTTGGCGATCAGATCGCCGCCAGTGAAATCGCTGTTCGGCAACAGGCTGCCAAAGTTGGCGCTGGTCGGCACTGCATCGCGTGTCACCATGCCGATCAGCGGGTTGGTGCACAGCATCGCTGTGCCCCTGCGCGCCGCGCCCGTAAGGCCGGTACCGCGATCAAACATTGCCTGTACTTCGCCGAAATCTGCCGGCTGGCCATAGCTTTGCCATGACAATATGCAGCCCGCCGCGTCACCGCTCGTGCACGCGGGCAACCCCAGCGCCGGGAGATCGGCCGTCACAGAAATCGGCCAGCCGGGCGCGTAAACCGCGACAATCCGCTTCGCCAACGGCGTCCCCGCGACGCGATCCCTGAGCAAACGCAGCACATGCGATGACCCTTGGCTATGCCCGGCGAGAATGATCGGGCGATTGGCAGGCTGTGTCGCTACAAACACGTCGAACGCCGCCAGTATGTCGCCATAGGCCAGATCGAGCGCCTGCTGCGCCTCGGGCGCGCCGGTCAAAAACGCGCCATAGGTTGCCTGGCGATAGCGCGGCGCCCAGATAGCCCCTACGCCGTTGAAAATGCTCGCCTGTGACCGCAGAAAGGCGTCCATGCGCCCGGCGACCGCCGCATCGTCGGTGCGGCCGTTCCAGTGCGAGCGGTCGAAAACCCCCGTTGGCAACACGTAAAACACCGCCACGCCCGGATGCGGCGCCGCAGCATAATCCGCCGGTGTCCACCGCGCCGCGTCGGTCGTCAGCCCCGGATGCGCCGCCCAGCTGTCCAACTTGGTATAATCCGGCCGCGGCCCGGCATCACGCGCCGAAAACGCCGCAGACGGCACCAGGGCAAACCGGATCAGCCGCGCCCCGAACAGGCTGTAGGCAAAGGCAGCGGCGATGACGATCATGACAATGATCGCTATGGCCCAAAGGAAACGGCGGACAAGCATGGCGCTGTCCTAGACGCGGACGGCGGCAGGGAAAAGCCCCGGCGCTAGGGCCGCGACAGCACGAACACCGCCTGCTCGGCCAGCAGGTTTGGCCACCGCTGCCCGCGTCGCCGCCCGCTGCTCAGGAACCGCGCGCTTTCGATGCCCAGCCCCAGTTCAGCCACCAGCCCGCGGAAATCATCGATGGTGCAGAAATGGATGTTCGGCGTCTCGTGCCAGCTCACCGGCAAGGTCGGAGTCACCGGCATCCGCCCGCCCAACAGCAGCGAGCCCCGGACCCGCCAGTGGCCGAAATTGGGAAAACTGACAACGCCGCGCCGCCCGATCCGCAGCAATTCTCCCAGCACTGTCGCCGGCGACCGCATCGCCTGCAACGTGTCGGATAATATCACCATGTCGAATGCCGCATCGGGATAATCCCCCAGGTCGGCATCGGCGTCGCCTTGCACCACCGAAAGCCCGCGCGCCACCGCCGATGCGACATTGCTCGCCAGGACATCGATCCCGCGTGCATCGACGCGCTTGGTGTCGCGCAGATAGGCCAACAGCGCGCCATCGCCGCAGCCGATATCGAGCACCCGCGCCCCGGCGGGAACGGCATCGGCAATCGCTGCCAAATCGGGGCGCAGGCTCACGCTTCCCCCGCTCTCAAAAACCCATCCACCACCCGCACCATCTCCGGCGCATCGAGCAAAAACGCATCATGCCCGAACGGACTTTCCAGCTCGACAAAGCTCACCGCTGCCCCGGCGGCATTCAGCGCCCGCACGATCCGCCGCGATTCTGCCGTTGGATACAGCCAGTCACTAGTGAAGCTGACGACTGCAAACCGCGTCCTGGTGCCGGCAAATGCCTTGGCCAGCACCCCCTCATGCGGCGCTGCCAGGTCGAAATAATCGAGAGCTCGGGTTATATAAAGGTAGGAATTCGCATCGAACCGATCAACAAACGCCAACCCTTGGTGTCGCAGATAGGATTCCACCTGAAATTCGGCATCAAAACCGAATCCGCCACCAAAGCTGCTGTTGTTGAACGCCGACGCTTCCCGGTCCTGCAACCGCCGTCCGAACTTCGCCGTCAGGCCTTCTTCCGACAAATAGGTGATGTGCGCCGCCATCCGCGCCACCGCCAGCCCGGCCGCCGGCGGCGATGTATCGGCATAATCGCCGCCCAGCCACATCGGATCGGCCATGATTGCCTGGCGCCCGACCTCGTGAAAGGCGATATTTTGCGCCGAATGCCGCGCCGCCGTCGCAATCGCCACCACCGATCGCACCCGGTCGGGATGCCCCACCGCCCAATCGAGCGCCTGCATCCCGCCCATCGATCCGCCGACCACCGCCGCCAGCACCCCGACCCCAAGATGATCGAGCAGCCGCGCCTGGGCATTGACCATGTCGCGAATGGTGATGACCGGAAACCCCATCGCAAAGCGCTTGCCCGTCGCCGGATCAAGGCTTGCCGGCCCCGTGGAGCCACTGCACCCGCCCAGCACGTTCGAACAGACAATGAAATGCCGCGCCGGGTCGATCGGCTTGCCGGTGCGCGGGTTATGCCCCGCCACATATTGATCCATCGTCAGCGCATGACACACCAGGATGGCGTTCGATGCATCGGCATTCAGCGTCCCATAAGTCTCGTAGGCAATATCCAGCCCCGCCAGCGCCTGGCTATTGAACAACGCAAACGGCCCTGCCAGCGTCACCCGCCGGTCGAGGCCGAAGCGTGCATCAGCATCCATCACCAGCATCGCGGCGAGTTACGGCGTCGCAGCGTTCTTGTCACGCCTACCAGATTTTCACGCGATCCTTCGGCGCCAGAAACAGTTTCTCACCTGGCTTTGCACCAAAGGCTGTGTACCAGTCATCCATGTTGCGCACCGTGCTGGCGCGTTCGACGTTCGGCGAGTGCGGGTCCGACGTCAACTGCGCCAGCGTCGCTGCATCGCGCCGCTTGCCGCGCCATGCCTGGCCATAGCCAAGGAAGAACCTTTGCTCGCCGGTCATGCCATCGATGACCGGGGCCGGCTTGCCGCCGAGCGACAGCTTCCACGCATCGTGCGCGATCTGCAATCCGGCGATGTCGGCGATATTCTCGCCCAGAGTCAGCTGGCCGTTGACGTGGGTGCCGGGCAGTGGCTCATAGGCATTATACTGCTCGACCAGCCGCTTGGCGCGCGCTTCGAACGCCTTGCCGTCGGCGGCGGTCCACCAGTCGCGCAGCACGCCCTTGGCGTCATATTGCCGGCCCTGGTCATCGAAGCCATGGGTGATCTCATGGCCGATGACCGCACCGATGGCGCCATAGTTCACCGCTGGGTCGGCCGCCGGATCAAAGAATGGCGGCTGCAGGATCGCTGCCGGAAACACCACCTCGTTCATCGGTGGGTTATAGTAGGCGTTGACCACGGTCGGCGCCATAAACCATTCCCCGCGATCGAGCGGCCCGCCAAGCTTGGCCAGATCACGGTCATAGGCAAACGCATTGGCGGCATCGAGATTGCCCACCGCATCACCGGCCAACACCTGCAACTTGCTGTAATCCCTCCATTTGTCCGGATAACCGATCTTGGGGTTGAACGACGCCAGCTTGGCGCGCGCCTCGGTCTTGGTCACCGCCGACATCCAGTCGGCGGTGTCGATCCGCTTGCCCATCGCCGCGAGCAGATTATGGACAAGTTCGTCGATCTTGGCCTTGGCATCGGCGGTGAAATATTTCTCGACATACAGCTTACCGACGGCTTCCCCCATATAGGTGTTGACCGCGTTGACGCCGCGTTTCCATCGCGCCTGAATTTCCTGCTGGCCTGAAAGCACCTTGCCATTGAAGGCGAAATTTTCATCGACAAACGCCTTGGACAGCACCGGCGCATGCGCCTTCAGCGTGCGCAGCGCCAGATAGTCCTTCCACACCGCCAACGGCTGGCTGGCAACCAGCTTCGACATCGCTGCAAACGCCGTCGGCTGGCCGACATCGAGCCGCTTTTCACCGCCGACGCCCGCCGCCGCCAGGAACGCCGGCCAATCCAGACCAGGCGCTGCGGCGGCCAGCGCCGCCGGTGCCTGTGGATTATAGGTCTTGACCGGATCGCGGTTTTCAACGGCACTCCACTGCACCTGCGCCATCGCCTTTTCGAGCCGGAACACCGCCTCGGCGCGGGGCTTGGCGTTTTGGAACCCGGCCAATTTGAACATTGCCGCAATGTGATCGACATATTTGGCGCGCGTCTCGACGAATTTGGGATTATCGACCAGGAAGTAATCGCGGTCGGGCAACCCCAGCCCGCTTTGCGCCATGCCGACCATATAATGCTCGGGATCCTTCGGGTCTTGCTCGACACCCACACCGAACGGACCCGGAATGCCGACGCGCTGAGCGGCGCCAAGTGCGGTCGCCAGTTCGGTTGGAGTCTTGATTGCGGCAATGCGTTCGAGCGTCGGCGTGATCGCGCCAACCCCCTTTGCCTCGATGCCGGCTTCATCCAGGAAAGTGGCATAATAAGTGCCGACCCGCCGGGCATCATCGGACGTGCCGGGGTTGGCGGCCGCGGCCTCGATAATCTCACGCGTCCGCTGCCGCGACAAATCATCCAGAATGACCCCTACCCCAGCGCTCGACCGGTCGGCGGCGATCGGCGTCGTCCTGTCCCAGGTGCCGTTGGCGTAGCTGAAAAAGTCGTCGCCCGGCTTGACCTTGGCGTCCATGCCAGCGGCGTCGAAACCATAGGTCCCATATTGAGGCGCCGCGGAAAGCGGTGCCGCGAATGCAATGATAGTGGCGGTGGCGGCGGCGGTGGCGGACAACAGCAAAGCGCGCATGGACGACCTTTGAATGAAACAGGGGATGCAGCAATCTAGGCGCGGCATCCATGCGGAGCAAGGCAGCGACCCTCCTCTTTCCCTCCCCCGTCATCTCGCCTAAACCGCGCGCCATGAACCCGACCGCGCCGAGCCCTTCCGTCCCCGCCATGAAGCCCTATCTGCAGGGCCTCCACGCCTATGTTGCCGGCAAGGCGAGCCTGGGCGACCGGCCGGTGGTCGCCAAACTGTCCTCGAACGAGAACCCCTTCGGCGCCTCGCCCAAGGCGATTGCCGCGATGACGCAAGTCCTCGGCAACAGCCACCTCTACCCCGATCCCGCCGCTACCGCGCTGCGCGAGGCCATCGGCGCGCTGCACGCCATCGAGCCCGATCGCATTATTTGCGGTACCGGGTCCGACGAGCTTATCCACCTCGTCGCCGGGGCGTTTGCGGGCGTCGGCGATGAAATCCTCTATGTCCGCCACGGCTTCGTCGTCTACGAAATGGCCGCCCGCCGCGTCGGTGCCACCCCCGTGGTCGCCGCCGACGATGACTATGCTTGCAACGTCGACGCCGTGCTCGCCGCCGTCACCCCGCGAACCCGCGTCGTCTTCCTCGCCAACCCCAATAACCCCACCGGCACATTGATCACGGCGTCCGAAGTCCGCCGCCTCCACGCCGCCTTGCCCGGCGATTGCGTTTTCGCGCTCGACGCCGCCTATGCCGAATTCGCCGAAGGCGAATATGAGGACGGCCTCGCTCTCGCGCGGCAATTCCCCAACGTCGTGGCGCTGCGCACCTTCTCGAAGATTTATGGCCTCGCGGCGCAGCGCATCGGCTGGGCCTATGCAGCGCCTGCGCTCATCGACGCGATGCAGCGCATTCGTGCACCGTTCAACGTGCCGACCACTGGCCAGGCGGGCGCCATCGCCGCGCTTGCCGACACCGACTGGGTGGAAAAGACCCGCAGCCACACGATCGAATGGCGGCAATGGCTCGCCGGCGAAATCACCGCGCTTGGCAACGCCGGGCTGCGCGCCATTCCGTCCGCTGCCAATTTCGTGCTGGTCGAATTTCCCGAATCCGGGCCCATGACCGCTGCCGCCGCCAACGCCGCGCTGCTCGCCGATGGCATCATCGGCCGATACCTTGCCGTCCAGGACATGCCGCGCTGCATCCGCATCTCGATCGGCACCGAAGCCGAAACCCGCGCTGCGGCAGCGGCACTGCGCCGGTTTGTGGAGAATGCGTCGTGAGGGGGAGGACCTCGTAGATGCTGCCCTTTTCCCGCATCACAATAATCGGCATGGGCCTCATAGGCTCATCGCTCGCCCGCGCCATCCGCGCCACCATGCCGACCGTCCGCCTCACCGTCACCGATGGCGACGAGGGAGTCCGCGCCCGCGTCCGCACCCTCGGTCTCGCCGATGACGTCACCGAAAACGCCGGCGCTGCGGTGGTCGATGCCGAACTCGTCATCCTCGCCGTCCCGGTCGGCGCCATGGCGGCCATCGCTGCGGAAATCGCGCCTGAACTCGCCCCCGGCGCCATTGTCAGCGATGTCGGCTCGGTCAAGGCTCGCGTCCTCGCCGACCTCACCGCTGCCCTCCCCAACACCGAAATCGTCCCCGGCCACCCCGTCGCTGGCACTGAAAAATCGGGGCCTGACGCCGGCTTTGCCAGCCTGTTCAAGGACCGCTGGTGCATCCTCACGCCGGCCGTCTCCGGCCCAGCCAGCGAGCGCGTTGCCGCCTTCTGGACCCGGCTCGGCGCCCGGGTCGAGCTGATGGACGCCGCCCACCACGACCGCGTGCTGGCGGTGACCAGCCACCTGCCCCATCTCATCGCCTATTCGATCGTCGGCACCGCCAGCGACCTCGAAAGCGTAACGCGCAGCGAAGTCATCAAATATTCCGCCGGCGGCTTCCGGGATTTCACCCGCATCGCTGCTAGTGATCCGGTAATGTGGCGCGACGTGTTCCTCAACAACAAGGACGCGGTGTTGGAAACGCTCGGCCGCTTCACCGAAGATCTGGTCGCCCTGCAACGTGCCATCCGCTGGGGCGAAGGCGACACGCTGGAGGCGCTGTTCACCCGCACCCGCGACATAAGGCGGAGCATCATCGACGAAGGCCAGGATACCGAAGAACCCGATTTCGGCAGGAAGCACTGATCCGCCCAGTCCTCCCCCGCAAAGGGCAAGGCGAGCGCCGCCGCAGGCGGCCTTGGGTGTCCGGTCCCGACCCCGGCAAAGCAAACCGTCTCCGACCACTGCAGCAAGCCCGCCGCTTCACGGCGGCGACAGCCGCTGAAGCACATCGTCCACTCCAACTCGCGCGCCGACCCGCCACAACGCCGATCGCAGCACCGTGCCGCGCCACACTGCGCCCCGCGCAAAATGCAGCCGAATTGGAGTCGCCTTCGGCCCCGGCAGCCGACTCCAACGAAAACGGAAATGCACGGTGTCGATGTCGGCATCGGCGACAAGTTAGACTGCTTGGAAGATCAGCAGCCACGGCCGGGCCGACACCACCGTGAACGTCACACCCGCCCCCTGATAACCGGACACGCCGGATCCTGCCCGCGGCGCGCGCGCTGGGCCACATCCTCCGGCACCCCGCTCAACCGCATCGCCCCGGCAAAGCCATCAAAAGCCAGCCGCACCGGCGCCCGCAACCGAAGTTCCGTCACGGCCGGGGCGCCCTCGACCGCCGCCACGACGTTGGCCGGGCACACCGTCTCCAGCGTCCCGGCAAAGCGCAAGCCGGTGCGCCCCACCGGCACCACCGTCGCTGCCAGCTTGACCACTTCGCCATGCGCATCGGCCAGCGTCAGCCCCCGCACTTCGATGGTCCCGGCATTGGCCCAGGCATCAAAATCCGTCAGCCGTACCGCACCATTGACCGTCATGTCGGCAAAGAACGTCAGCGCATCGCCGCCATCGAGCCGCAGCCTCTGGCCCTTCACCACCAGCTGCCCGCGCGGCGGCAACGTCGCCGATTGCAGCCCGTCAGAGGCCGGCACGCGCTCGCGGGCGTGAAGCTCCAAACCGTCGGCAGCAATAGCCACCGGCAAGAACCCCAGCCGTGCCTGCGCCGCTTCAACCACCGCCGACAGCCGTGCCAACTTGTCGCCGACAATCCGCACACTGATCAACGCCGATTTGCCGCTGAAGCTGGCGCCGAAGCCTGGCCCGACGATGGCGGAAAACTTCGGATACGCCGCCCGGATCACCGTCAGTTCGGTGCGCCACGGCCCGCGGTTGACCAGCGCATGGTCAGCACTGGCGACGATCTTCACCCCCGCCCCGGCGCGCCACACCGGTGCCGCCAGCGCCGTTTCCAGCCGGTACGGAAACCCCGTCACTGCCACCGGCGCGCCCGGCAGCACCCGCTCCACCGCCGCGCTAAAATCCTTCGCCCAGCTGCTCCAGAACAACCAATATACGCCTATCGCCAGCACCAGCGGCACCAACGTTACCCACAGCGGAATCCGGCGCGACATCAGTGCATCACCTTTGGAACCGGACGGTCCGGGTGTTGCAGCGCGTTGATCGCCGCATGCACCCGCGCCTCGATCACCTCTCGCGGCAGTCCGGGCGGGATCGGGTCCCCCACCCGCAACGTCACTGTTCCCGGATATTTGATGAACGACTTCGACCACATGGTGCCCGAATCGAGCGCAATCGGCACCACCGGCAGCTTCAACATCTTGTAGAGCCCGGCAAAACCGGCGGCCAGTGCCGGCGCCTGCCCCACCGCCACGCGCGTGCCTTCGGGGAAAATCACCACCGGGCGTCCGGCCGCAACCGCTTTCATCGCCGCCTTCATCATCGCCCGCAGCATCGTTGCCGAACCGGCGCGATCGACCCAGATCGATCCCTGACGATCCGACGCCGCTCCCCACACCGGAATCTTGCGCAATTCGGCCTTCATGACCACCGCAGGGCGGCTGAACCACCACAGGGTCATGATCGCTTCATACGCCGATTCATGTTTGATCGCGAACAGTTGCGGGCCCTCCGGGATGACGCCCTCGACACGCAGCCGGATGCCGCCAAGCCACCGCGCGCACCAATAAAACCATCCCGCCCACAACTTTGGCCCGGCGAACAAAAACTGTTTGGGGAACAGCCAGCCAGTCAGCAGTACCAGCGGCACGATGACCAGCGACCCCAGATAAAACGCCAGCGCACAGAATAGCGACCGGCAAAAGGCGATAATCGTGGTAAAGGGCGACCGGATCATTCTGCCCCCAGCGCAAGCGCGGCGCGGCGCAGCAGATATTTGCTGTATTCGGCGGCAATGCTCGGCGCCTTGGGCTCGACAGGAACCGCGTCGGACACCACCAGCACCGAAACCGGCAGCACCCGCGACAACTCCAGCCGTGCCCGCCGCATGTGCCCGGCCGATGTCACCAGCCGGACGGTCGAAAACTTGTGCAGCGCCGTCCAGCGGGCGGTTTCCTCGGCATTCGAGCGCGTGTCGATGGCTTCATAGCCCAGATCGATAGTGTCGAACCGCGATTTCGGACTGCCGGCGGCAGCGGCCAGTTGCTTGCGCGTCGTACGCCGGTCGACGCCCGAAACCAGCATGCGCTGCGCACTACCGGCCTCCAGCACCGCCAGCCCGCGTGCCAGCCGCCCGGCACCGCCAGTGAGCACCACCACCGCATCGGTTTTCACCGCCATCGGCGCCGGGTCGGGCAAGGTCAGGCTGAACCAGATGAAGCCGCCCAGCCACGCCAGCGCGACCACCGCCACGATACGCCCGACCACCCCGGCAAAGGTCATCTGGCGACCGCTGCGCTTTACCGGCCGCCTCACATTTCGCCGCGCTGACGGCGCAGGGCATACCATCTGGCGACATTGGCATTATGCTCGGCCAACGTCGATGCAAACACATGGCCGCCACTGCCATCGGCAACGAAATACAGCGCGTCGGTCGGCGCTGGATCGAGCACGGCGGCGATGCTGGCGCGCCCTGGATTGGCAATCGGTCCGGCCGGCAGCCCCGGCTTCAAATACGTGTTGTAGCCGGTATCGGCTTCGAGTTCGGAGCGGCGAATGCGGCGGCCAAGCGGCTTGCCCCGGGTGATCGGATAGATCACCGTCGGGTCGGCATCGAGTTTGATACCCTGCGCCAGCCGGTTGGAATAAACCCCCGCCACTTGCCGGCGTTCGGAGCCCTTGCCGGTTTCCTTTTCGACAATCGACGCCAGGATGATCGCTTGTTCGGGCGTCTTCACCGCTGTTTTCGCCGATCGCCCGGGCCACAGACCGGCCAGTGTCTTGGTCATCGCCTTCTGCATCCGCGACAGCACGGCGGCACGCGGCTCGCCCGGCGTGAAGTTATAGGTTTCGGGCAGGACCGAGCCCTCGGCCGGCACCGCGACATTCCCGGTCAACCGCACCTCCGCACGCAGTCGTTCTGCAACCAACACCGCCGGCAGTCCTTCGGGGATGGTCAGCGACAGCCGCTCCACGCGCCCTTCCTGCATGATGCGCAGATAGTGGCGCCAGGCGTCGCCCCGGACCAGTCGATAGGCGCCGGCCTGCACCGGATCGTTGCCGCCGAACAACCGCGCCAGCACGCGGAACTGGCGCGGCGAATCGACCAGCCCGGCCGCCTCGAGCACCGTGCTCACCGCTGCCAGCGACGCCCCCCTGTCGATGGTGACGTGCACCGCAGCACCACGCGGCGTTCCGATGCCGAACCACGGCGCCACCAGCAAGGGCACCCCGACCACCAGCAGCAGCGCGGCAAAGGCGATGAGGGCGCGCCGCACCATGCTCTCTCAAACGCCGCGCATCACCAGCGTCGCGTTCGTGCCGCCGAACCCGAAGCTGTTGTTGAGGACTGCCTTGATGCGGCGCCGTTTGGCGACATGCGGCACCAGATCGACGCCGATGCAGGCCTCTGATGGGTTATCGAGATTGAGTGTCGGCGGCGCGACCTGATCGCGCAGCGCCAGCAGGCAGAAAATCGCCTCGACTGCGCCGGCGCCGCCCAGCAGATGGCCTATCGCCGATTTGGTCGACGACATCGACACCGTCTCGATGGCACTGCCGAACAGTCGCCGCACCGCGCCCAATTCCAGCTCATCACCCATCGGCGTCGAAGTGCCATGGGCGTTGATGTAGTCGATATCGGATGGGGCAAGCCCGGCCTTGCGCAGCGCCATTTCCATGGATCGGAACGCGCCCGATCCTTCCGGATGCGGTGCCGTGACATGATAGGCGTCGCCGGTCAGGCCATAGCCGATGACTTCACCATAAATTTTTGCGCCGCGCGCCTTGGCGCGCTCATATTCCTCCAGGCAGACGATCCCGGCGCCTTCCCCCATCACGAAACCGTCGCGATCCCGATCGTAGGGCCTGCTGCCGCGTGTCGGCTCGGCATTGAAATGCGTCGACAGCGCCTTGGCCTGCGAAAAGCCGGCGATCCCCAGCGGGCAGATCGCACCTTCCGAACCGCCAGCAAGCATGACATCGGCATCATCCAGCGCGATCATCCGCGCGGCGTCGCCGATGGCATGGGCGCCGGTCGAGCACGCCGTGACGACCGCGTGATTGGGGCCCATCAATCCGTATTTGATCGAAACCTGCCCCGAAATCAGGTTGATCAGCCGGCCATGGACAAAGTGCGGCGACACCCGGCGCGGGCCCTTTTCGTGCAGCACGATCGATTCCGACGCGATTCCGGGCAGACCGCCGATGCCCGACCCGATCGAGCAGCCGGCGCGAAACCGTTCCTGTTCGGTCATTGCAGTCAACCCAGCGTCTTCAAGCGCCTGCCCGGCCGCGTCGATGCCATAGATGATGAACGGATCAACCTGGCGCTGGACCTTGTAATCGACGCGGGTATCGGCGTTGAACGTCGTGCCCGATCCATCGCCGCGGATGACTTCACAGCCGATCTGGCAAGCATAATCGGTCGGGTCGAACCGCGTGATCGTCGCCGCCCCCGATTTAGCGGCGATGATGTTGGCCCATGTCGTCTCGACACTGGCACCCAGCGGCGTGACCATGCCCATTCCCGTTACCACCACGCGCCGCATCGGCAGACATCCTTCCCATCAAGCGCTTTTTGGCGCCGTATTTATCGGCCGTATCTACCAGCGGTCTTTGACGCGAAACGGCCCTCCGCTAACACGCGAAAGGCCGTTCGAGATCGACAAATCCAAGCGTGCCGGCCTCACCGGCTTCAGCCTCTCGCTCGGCTCAAGCCTTTTGGTTGGCAGCGATAAAACCGATGGCATCCTTGACCGTCAGGATCTTTTCAGCCGCGTCATCGGGGATTTCGACGCCGAACTCTTCCTCGAAAGCCATCACCAGCTCGACCGTATCCAGGCTGTCGGCGCCCAGGTCATCGATGAAGCTGGCCTCTTCGGTCACCTTGTCGGCTTCAACGCCGAGGTGCTCGACAACGATCTTCTTCACACGTTCGGCGACGTCGCTCATGGAGTGTCTCTTTCGATTGCTGCAAGATTATACTGAAGGCTTGAGATAGCCGCGTGAACCCATGCTGACAAGAGCGCAGGCGGCCTCACGCGCCCTGGTTACCATCGCCTGCGGCTCAGATCCCAGCGCCTGCTGCTCAAATCCCAGCGCCTGCGGCTCAAATCATCGCCATGCCGCCATTGACGTGCAAGGTCTGCCCGGTCACGTAGCTCGCCTCTCGCGACGCCAGATACACCACCCCGGCGGCGATATCGCCGCCATCGCCCAGCCGCCCCGCCGGGATACGCGCGGTCAACGCCGTCTTTTGCGCCTCGGGCAGCGCATCGGTCATCGGCGAGGTGATGAACCCCGGCGCGATGCAATTCACCGTGACATTGCGCGATGCCACTTCCTGCGCCAGCGCCTTCGACATGCCGATCAAGCCCGCTTTGGACGCCGCATAATTGGCCTGGCCAGGATTGCCGGTCACGCCGACCACTGACGTGACAGAAATGATCCGCCCGAAACGCTGCTTCATCATCGGCTTCAACGCGGCGCGCGCCAGGCGGAAAGCGGCTTCCAGATTGACCCGGATCACCATGTCCCATTCCTCGTCCTTCATCCGCAGCGCCAGATTATCGCGCGTCACCCCGGCGTTGTTGACCAAAATGTCGAGCCGCCCCAGCGCCTCCAGCGCTCGGGGGACCAACGCATCGACAGCGGCGCCATCGGACAGGTTGCACGGCAACACCACCGCATCGCCGCCAATCTCCACGCGCACCGCTTCAAGCGTATCCACCCGCGTGCCCGAAAGCGCCACTCGCGCCCCCTGCGCCGCCAGCGCCTTGGCCACAGCGCTGCCGATTCCGCCCGAAGCCCCCGTTACCAGCGCCGTCATGCCTGTCAGATCGAACATCGCTCAAAGCTCCTTTGCCAGCGCCTCGACGCCGGCCATGTCCGCGGCCGTCAGCATTTTCGCATCGGGCGTGATCCGCCGCACCATCGGCCCCAGCACCTTGCCGCCCAACTCGACAAACTGCGTCACCCCCATTTCCGCCATCGCCAGCACCGATTCGCGCCAGCGCACCGTCCCCGTCACCTGCGCCACCAATAACCGGCGGATTTCGGCCGGATCGGCCACCGCCGCTGCGGTAACATTCGCGACCAGCGGAACGAACGGCGCGCGCAATTCAGTCTCCGCGAGCGCCGCCGCCATCGCGTCGGCCGCGGGCGCCATCAGCGCGCAGTGAAACGGCGCCGAAACTGGCAGCAGCACCGCATGGCGCGATCCTTGCGCCTTTGCCAAGGTCATCGCCCGCGCTACCGCCGCGACATGGCCAGAGACCACCACCTGGCCCGGCGCATTGTCATTGGCCGCTGCACATATTTCACCCTGTGCCGCTTCGGCGGCTATCCCCGCCACCGCCTCGAAACTCAGCCCGATCAGCGCTGCCATCGCGCCGACGCCGACGGGCACAGCCGCCTGCATCGCCGACCCGCGCAGCCGCAACAGCCGCGCCGTCTGCGCCAGCCCCAAGGATCCCGCTGCCGCCAGCGCGGTGTATTCGCCCAGGCTGTGCCCGGCAACGAACGCCGCCTTGTCGGCAAGGCTGATGCCGCATTCGACTTCCAGCACCCGCAATGCTGCCACCGATACCGCCATGATCGCCGGCTGCGCGTTTTCGGTCAGCGTCAACACGTCTTCCGGTCCCTCCCACATCGTCCGTGACAGATGTTGCCCCAGCGCGTCATCGATTTCCTGAAACACCGCACGCGCCACCGGGCTGGCATCGGCCAGACCGCGGCCCATGCCGATGGCCTGGCTGCCCTGCCCTGGAAAGATGAATGCGCGGATGGTCGCCTCCCAAAGGTCGTTCTGCTTGTGCCGCGCTTAAGCGGTGGTGACCCCGTGCGCAACATGCCGGCGCGGCGTCGATCAAATGTTGCAACGAAAGGCAGTTTCGATAAGGTGACGAAATTCGGTGCTGTGGGGGCAGCAGCGGGATCGCGGGCCGTTCATCGTTCAGCCACTCTGGCTATGCGTGAATGGCTGTGATGACCGTATGGGGTTCCTGATCATCACCGGCGCTGCCACGGTTTTTGCAAGAGGATTTCCATGAAGTCGACCGTCACTTTCCCGCTTTTCCGTCTCGGTGTCGCAGCGTTCGCCATCACTGCCGCGCTGCCCGCCGACGCTGCCGTGTCGTCGGCGGTCGGCAAGGCGCTCAACCAGGCGGCGTCCGCCGCAAAATCCGGGAACAGCGCTGGCGCCATCGCTGCGGTCAAAGCCGCGTCCGCTGCCGCCAGCACTGCGGAAGAAAAGCAGAAATCCGCGCAGATGGCCGGTTATGTTTACACTCGCGCCGGGCGCTATGCCGAAGCCGCCGCCGCCCTTCAGGCATCGGGCGCACCGGCGCGCCAACTGGCGCCGCTTTATTATCAGGCCGGTCAATATGACAAGGCGATCACCCTCGCCAAACAGGCCGGCGGTGAGGACATGCAAATCCTGGTGGCGCAGGCCGCGACCAAGCAGGGCCGTCCCGGCGAAGCCGTTACCGCCTACAACGCGCTGATCAAGGCCAACGGGCCAAAATCGATCTACCTCGAAAATCTCGCCGGCGCCCAGTACAAGTCGGGTGACAAAGCCGGCTACCTCGCAACGACACAAAAGTTGATCAAGGTCGATTCGTCGCCAGCCCGCTGGAAGACCCTGCTGGTCAACGTCCAGCAGAACCCGATGCGGCCCGAAGCCAAGCTGGCGCTATATCACCTGATGAGCGCTACCGACACGATCGACCGGCAGACGGACTATGCCGAATTCGCCAAGCTGGCGCTGGTCTCCAACCAGGCCGGCATCGCCCAGGGCGCCATTGCCAAATCCGGCGGTGCCACCGATGCCATGTCGCAAAAGCTGGCCCAGGCCGCGGCCGCGATGACCACCAAGGCAGCCTCCGAAGCGCCCAAACTCGCCGCCAGCCCAGCGACAGCAACGCGCGGCGGCAATGCCTATCTGGGGGTTGGCCAATATCCGCAGGCGATTGCCGCCTTCGACAAGGCCATCGCCGCCAACGGCAGCGATGCCGATCAGGCGCGCGTGTTCAAGGGCATCGCCGCGCTCAAGGCTGGAAACGCCGCGCTCGCCAAACAGGCCTTTGCCTCGGTTACCGACAAGAACGGCATGAAGGATATTGCCGACCTGTGGGGCCTTTACGCCTCGACCCGCGGGGCAATTGCCGCCCCGGCAACGGCGAAAGCTGCCTGAAACACCAACGCCCGCGCCGTCTTATCGGCGGCGCGGGCGCGGCTTTTTCTCCGCCGCGTCGCGCGCCGGCCGGGCGCATCGCCCAAGTCCCCATACGCGCGCCCGCTATGGGTTGAGAAACCGTCTCAGCTTCCAGCGCTTTCCGAATTTAGCTGGATGAAATTCGCCAGCCCCATCTGTTCGATCTGCGCCTTGGCCGTCTCGATGAAATCGATATGCTCTTCTTCGGCGCGCAGGATTTCGGCAAACAGGTCACGGCTCGGGTAATCGCGGACCGTCTCGCAATATTGCACGGCGTCGCGCAGCACCGCCGTCGCATCATATTCCAGCGCCAGATCGGCATCGAGCACTTCGGCGACGGTTTCCGCAATCCGCAAGCGGTTGAGCGTCTGCATCGCCGGCAGGCCATCGAGGAAGAAAATTCGCGCGATCAGCTTGTCGGCGTGCTCCATCTCCTCGATCGACTCCTTGCGCTCATACGCCGCAAGTTTCTTGACCCCCAGATTGTCGAGCAAGCGGTAGTGCAGCCAATATTGATTGACCGCTGTCAGTTCGCCTTTCAGAACCATGTTGAGATATTCGATGACTTTCACGTCGCCGCGCATGACAAATCTCCATTCAATGCTGAAGACGTGCCGTAGTCATCGGCGGCGGTCAATCGGGCACGGCCGCCGTTTGCCGCGATATTTGGCGAAAATCGTGGTTTATTTGTGCGACTGATTATCAGCAGCGCGATTAATGGTAATGATTGTGAAAATCGGTGTTCTGCACTGCAAACGCAAATGATTGCGCTTTGCAGCAAGCCGCCGAACCATGCCGTTATCCCTGGCTCAGGCAAACAGGCTTTCGCGCGCCACGACTTCGCGCGCATAGGGCAGGCACTGGCCGCATTTCGGCTTGCAACCGAGTTTGGCGAAGGCCGTCACCGGGCAGTTGCTCTGTGTTGCACGCGCCGCTTCACGGACCTGGTTTTCACGAAGGGCATTGCAGACGCAAACGATCACAATCGAGCCTCGCACTGGTGTTGCGACGCGTTATCACCGATTCGCCGCCCAGATGCAAGTGGTTCGCATTTGCGCTAGGGCCGCTATTTTGCAAATAAATTGGCCGGATTGCGCATCGCCTTGAATTCCAGCGCATTGCCCGCCGGATCGAACAGAAAAAATGTCCCCTGCTCACCCGGCTGGCCGGCAAAGCGCACATGCGGCGGCAGTTCGAACGCGGCACCGGCGTCGCCGATCCGCGTGCCGAGTGCCTCCCAATCCGCCCAGTCGAGCACCAGCCCGAAATGCGGCACCGGCACCGCGTCGCCATCGACGGCATTGCGGATAACCGCAGCGCGCGGCGCCTGATGCACCACCAGCTGATGGCCGAAAAAGTTGAAATCCACCCAGCTGTCGGATGACCGCCCCTCGGCACAACCCATCACCGCGCCATAGAAAGCGCGCGCTTTGCCCAGGTCATCGACCGGGATCGCCAAATGAAATGCAGCCATCCCGCCGTGCCTCCTTCGTCGTCCGCCGGCTGCCGCAAACCCGCATGAGAGCGCCAGCGCCGCCTCTTGAAGTGGCGCAAACCGTCACCCAAATCAATGCTGTCGCCACCGCCATCCGGGATGGCGACACCCCGGGCCTTCGGGACGGGGACCCATGAACGGCAGTTTGCCTTTGAAAGGATATGCCATGCGTGCATTTGATATCTCGCCGCTGCTGCGGTCGTCGATCGGCTATGAGAATCTCAACCGCCTCGTCGAATTCGGCAACCGCGTCGACAATGGCGAAACCGCCTACCCGCCTTACAACATCGAAAAGCTCGGCGATGGCGCTTACCGCATCGCCATGGCCGTCGCCGGCTTTGGGCAACACGAGCTCGACCTGACAGTCCAGGAAAACACGTTGATCGTCACCGGCGCCGCCGCCGCCGAAGCCGATGCGGCCGATGGGCGCGTCTTCCTGCATCGCGGTATCGCTAAGCGCGCTTTCGAGCGGCGGTTTCAGCTCGCCGATACCATCAAGGTCACCGGCGCCGGCTATGCCGATGGCCTGCTCAACATCGAGCTGGTGCGCGAAGTGCCGGAACACAAGAAGCCGCGTAAGGTGATCATCAGCGAAACCCTGCCGGCCGCGGTGGCCGAAACCCGCCTCGCCGCCGAATAACGACGCGCCGGGGGGAGGCAGGCATTGCCTGCTCCCGGCCTACCCCGTCAGGGTCTTCCTGCGCACGAATTTGAAACGCAGCAGCTGGTTTGCCGGCTCGGCCCACCCCGGCGCCAGCTGCGCCGCTTCGGCATAATCGTCATAGGCGGCGCGCAGCCGCCCCAGGCTCTCGTTGGCGATGGCGCGTTGATAATAGGCCAGTTCGGGCTTTGCCGGATCACGGGCGAGCGCTTCGGTCAGCACCGCCACCGCCTCGGCTTCGTGACCCTCCATGTGCAGCAGCGCGATACCCTTGTTGATCCACGCATCGGCGGTGCCCGGCGCCAGTGCTATTGCCGCATCATAGTCTGCCAGCGCTGCGGCAAAGCGCTGCGCCTGCATGTTGACGATGCCGCGGTTGACCAGGGTGCCGGCACGCAACGCATCGGGCAGTGCCGGATTTGCCAGCGCTTGGGTGCACATGCGGATACCTTGGTCCGCTGGCAGCCGGCCGTTCGCGGCGGCAAAACAGCTTCGCGTTCCCGCATCGGTCACGCCGCCGACGGTGGCGCAGCCGGCGAGAACCAACGCCAGCCCAAGGCCTGTTATGCGTTTCATGGTGCCGCCGTATCACAGCCGGCGGCCACAGAAAACGCCTCAATGGCCAAGGTCCGGACGATAAGTTTCGGCCGACAGGGGTCAGGCAATGATGTCGGGAATCAAAATGTCTTCGAGCAGCGCAATCTCGTCGCGCAGCTTCAACTTGCGCTTCTTGAAGCGCTGCAACTGGATCATGTCGACCATCGGCATCTGCCGCAATGCCTCGATCGCCGAATCAAGGTCGCGATGATCCCGCCGGGCGATCTCGATCCGCGCCCTGATCGCGTCCTCCTCCATGCCCGACTCCATGCCTGAGTCTCCTGATCCCACGCTGTTCCCCCCGCAATCGGCGTCTTGTCCCCTCTTATCCGCTTGCGCGCCGCACTGCCAACCATGGCCGGCTTTTTCGCCGCCCGCCATTCATCGCTTGTACAAGTCGCAGCTTTTATGTTTGACTTGTCGACTGGCGGTTCTGTCTCGTTTTGGGAAGGCAGTCGCCCTGCAAGGGAGTATCCGATGGCCAATGCCCATCTCGCCACCCTCAACGCCCGCCACGCTGCGCTGGAGGCCTCGGTGACTGCCGAGATCAAGCGCCCGATGCCCGATCAGGTCCGGCTGGCCCAGTTGAAGCGCGAGAAGCTGAAGCTGAAAGAAGAAATGTCCCATCTGCACTAACCGATGCGCGGGCAGTGCCGTTCGAAAATCGCCTACTCCTCGCGCGTGACCTTCTCGTCGCGCTCGTGGCGTTCCTGTGCCTCCAGTGTCATCGTGGCGATCGGGCGGGCCTCGAGACGCGGCAGCGAGATTGGCTCGCCAGTGACTTCACAATAGCCATATTCGCCATTTTCGATCCGCCGCAGCGCTGAATCGATCTTGCTGATCACCTTGCGCTGGCGATCGCGGGTGCGCAGCTCGATTCCCCAGTCGGTTTCGCTGGCGGCGCGATCGGTAACGTCGGGCTCGCGCATCGGCTCAGCCTTCAGCGTTTCCAGCGTGGTCGAAGCTTCGCGCAGGATCGAATCCTTCCACTCCATCAGCTTGCGGCGAAAATACGACAGCTGCTGCGGCGACATGAAATTCTCATCGGCCGCCGGTCGATAATCCGGCGCCAGCTCTATTGCTGCAAGACGCGCTGCAACCCCTGTTTCGTCATCATTGGCGCGCGCCGCCATCAGTGAATCCATGCACAAAACTCCCCATCTCGCGATGGCCCCCACGCCGACATTGCCACTGCGAAGTCACCGAATACCCGCAACCAGCCCCGCGTCCAAAGGCCCGCAAACGGACCACCAGACCTTGGACGCGCTCATAGCGGCGGGCTTTGCGGGGGGCAAGCGGGGAGTGGAGCGGCCTCGCCGATTTGCGGCGAGCGTCGTGCCGATACTTCGGCAGCGAACGCGGATCAGCTTTTTGTGATCCCGTCGATGCGGGCCTGCAACGCCGCAAGTTGAGTCTTCAGTTGCGCCATCTCGGCGTCGGCAGGCGCCGCAGCAGCGGTTGAAGTCGGGGCTGGCGTCGCCGGTGGCCGGCCGCTGGTCAACATGTTCGTCGCCGCCTGAAACAGCGCCAGATTCTGCTTCGCCAACTGCTCGAACGGCTTCAGCGCCGCGTCGCGGAACTTGTTCTGGTTTTCTGCGAACGCCGCCATCGAGGCTTCGAGGTAATGCGGCACCGCACCCTGCATCGAATCGCCATACATGGCGATGATCTGCCGCAGGAACGGCACCGGCAGCATGGTCTGCCCGGTTGATTCCTCTTCCATGACGATCTGCGTCAGCACCGACCGGGTTATATCCTCCCCGGTGCGCGCATCGAACACTTGAAAATCACGGCCTTCACGCGTCATCCCCGCCAGATGATCAAGAGTGATATAACTGCTGGTTTCGGTGTTATACAGGCGCCGGTTGGCGTATTTCTTGATGACAACCGGGGTTGCAGCATCGCCCTTCGCAGCAACGCCGGTAGTAGCGCCGGCGGCGGATCCGGCGTTAGACGGGGCAAGGGCCATGGATATTCCTGGAGTGACCGAAAAGCTCGGCGTATCACATGTCGATGCTGCACCGCAACGCAGCACGTTGCGACAGCGTAAACGCGGGCCCCACCCGCTGCCCGTGTTTCTCGCGGCCGTCGCTGCGGCGTGCGACGGCGATCCAGCGCGGCTGTCGCGCGTCCTGGCCGGGCTTCGGCGCTATCAGGCGGCGGCGCCCGCTATGCCGCGCCGCACCTATCCGGTGGCGGCCCAAATCGGCACCGTCACGTTGCGCGCCCATGCCGACCACGGGCGACCTGTCGTCATCGTGCCGTCGCTGATCAATTCGCCCGATGTCATCGATCTGGCGCCGGGAAATTCGCTGACCACCGCGCTCGCCGATGCAGGATTGCGCCCGCTGGTCGTCGATTGGGGTGCCACCGAAAGCCACGGGCTGGACGGCGCCGTCGCCGATCGGCTGGTGCCGCTCATTGCCGGGCTGGGGGAGCCTGTGCCCGTCGCCGGCTATTGCCTCGGCGGCACGTTGGCCCTTGCCGCGGCGGCGCTGCTCGGACCGCAGGTGTCGCGGCTGGCACTGCTGGCGACGCCCTGGCATTTCAGCGGCTATGGTGCGGCAGCGCGCGAAGGCATGGCGCGCTGGTGGACCGGCGTAGCCCGGCTGGCCGAGCACCTCGGCGCCTTGCCGATGGATCTGCTGCAACCAGCGTTCTGGGCGCTCGACCCGGCCGGAATCGCCACCAAATATGCCGATTTCGCCGCATCGACCGGCGACGGCGCGGCATTCATCCAACTCGAAGACTGGGCAAACAGCGGCGTGCCGCTGTCGGTCGCGGCCGCTCGCGACCTCGCCGAAACGCTGTTCGCCGGCGACGCCAGCGGGCGCGGCGCATGGACCATCGCCGGGCAGCCCATCGATGCGGCCGCCCTCACCACACCGATCCTCGACATCATCGCCGGCCGCGACCACATCGTGCCGCCTGGCGCCGCACTCAGCACCAACGGTCCCGGCACCCCGCTGCGCCTCGATGCCGGCCACGTCGGCATGGTCGTCGGCCGCCGCGCGCCGGATTTGCTATGGGCGCCGCTGGCGGCGTTCCTCACCAGCCAGACAGCATGAACATGACTGCAAAGGTCGATGTTCAACCGACGGCAGAGCGCGCCCATCGCCTCAACTGTAGTTGAAACTCACGCTGATCCGCTCCGCCTTCGCCCGGCTCGCCGGCACTTCGTGCCGCAACCAGCTTTCCCACAACAATACGGTCCCCGGCACCGGCGCTGCATAGACGAAACTCTGCATCGCTTCCGGCGCATCGCTGGTCCGGGTTGGCGCGTGCATCAGCATCGGCAGCCGCGGGTCTTCCAGTTTCAACCCGCCCGATCCCGGCGGCACCGCGATGTAAACCGTGCCCGAAACGATGCTGTGCGGGTGGATATGGCCGCTGTGCGCGCCGCCGGGTTTGAGAATATTGACCCACAGGCTATCGAGCCGCAGCTTGCGGCCGTCCAGATCGAGACAGGCGTCAGCAGCAAACAGCCGGACATGGCCGTCGAGCCGCCGCTTGAGATCGGCAAAATTCGGGTCCCGCGCCGGCAGATCGTTCAACGACGCATAAGACGTATAGCCGGCATAGCCATTGTCGCGCGCCCAGCGCCGCCCCGCTGCATCGTCCTGCGCCAGGCTGCGGCAGCTATGCGCCAGTGCCGCCAGCAGCGGCACATCACCCAAGGGGGCTTCATAAAATTGCGTCACGAACAGGGGTCGACTGGGCATGGTTCGTCATGACCGCAAGCCGCGCCGCCGCGCAAGCCCAAAGCCCAAAGGCAACGCGCCAAGCGGCGATGATCGGGCACCAAGCGTCGGTGATCGGGGCGTTGGCGAAAACTTTATCAGTTGTTACTGTTAAACAATATATCAATGCTGATAAACAACTATTGCACAGAAAGCACGGTAATAATTATCAATCATTTAGCACATAATACTATTCGTGCGGTCCCTGTTGTGTGCAGGTCAGGGTCTTGACAAATTTCTGCGTTGTACAAGGAAATTGACATAAAATTTTTAAAGTAAGCATGGCGTTGATCCTGGCCACACCCGCGTTCGTTTCCGTCCCCGCGCATGCGGCGATTTTGGCGGCCACCGCTGCCAACCTCTCTTCGGTCTTTGCGAGTGCCAGTGGCGGCGACACCATCAAGCTCAGCGGCCGCTTCGGCACGCTCGGGCTCAGCAATCGCGCCTTCACCTCGACCGTGACGATGGACGCCACCAATGCGCAGTTTACCGACACGCTCGCCATCAGCGACGTGTCAAGGCTGACCGTCCTTGGCGGCACCTTCGGGTCCTCGACCGGGGCTACACGCACCGGCCGCGCCGTCGGCATCTACAACAGCAACAATGTGACCTTTTCCAAATCGTTTTTCGTCGGCAACGGCACCGGTGTCGGCATTACCACAGCGGGTGCTGCCAACATCAACGTGTCGGCCGACAATTTCCGCAATCTCAAGCTCGGCATCGGCGTCACCTCGTCCAACGATGTCTGCATCAGCAGCGGTCGCTTCATCGGCATGACCAGCGACGGCATCAACATTGCCGACAGCCACCGTGTCACCGCCACGGGCAACCGGTGCAGCGGGACCGCTCCAGCCGTGGGCGCCCATCCGGATTGCATCCAGCTCTGGAGCGTGCTCGGCAATGCGGTGCAATCGGACATCATGCTGACCAGAAACATCGTGAGCGGCGCCACCCAGGGGCTCACCTCGTTCAATCCCGACAATGGTGGTGGGCTGCGCATATCGATGATCGGCAACACGATCTCGACCTCGTTTCCGCAGGGCATCGCCTGTTATGCCTGCGTCGACAGCGTTTTCACCGGCAACAAATTGACCACATTGCCCGGCGCGCAGTGGCGCACATCGATCAACATTGTCGGCGGCGGCAACAATATCATCGCCAACAACACCGTCGGCGCCCGGCCGGCACTGGCGCTGATGGCATTTGACGACGGCATCAATGCCAATGCGCCAGCGCCTTACGAGTCGTCGCTTTATGATCAGGAGTCGCTGCCCGACTTCGTGACCGAAGATCTGGCCTATCTCGCCGCCAATCCGTTCGGCGACGACGATTCGGGCCTGGACGGCGCGGCATCGCGCATGGAAACCAGCGGCCCGATGCTCAGCGCGCGCGGCATCAGCGCTTCGGTCGCCGCCGTGCCGGAACCGGCTATCTGGGCGCAGCTGATCTTCGGTTTCGCGCTGACCGGCGCGGCCCTGCGCCGGCCGAACGGCGAGGCGCATCGTCGCTGACCCTCACCGCGCGAAGACGCCCTGCAGGAACTGCGTTATGTCGGCAATCACCGGCGCCTTGCTGCGGAACGGCTTGGACAATGCCAGCAAGATGCCGATGTGCCCGACACCGGCATAGTCGACCACGCGCGCCCGGCCGCCCACCGCCGCCACCCTGGCGCCGAGCGCGCGTGAATTGCGCGGTTCCACCGTGTCATCGGCGTCGCCGGTCAACAACAGCAGCGGCGGCGCATCGCCGCGGGCAAAGCGGATCGGCTGAGTCAAAGCGATATCCGGCGCTTGCCCAAAGGCCCTTTCGGCAGCCCCGCCCGGCACGAAAGGCGCAAAATCATACGGCCCGGCAAGGCCGACCGCCGCTTTCACCGCGACCGGCGTCGCCGCCAGCCAACGCGTATCGAGCGCCAGCATGACGGCAATATAAGCGCCGGCGCTGTGCCCGGCGACCGCGACCTTGCCGGCATCGCCGCCATATCGCCCGATGTTGGCGACAACCCAGCCGACCGCCGCCGCGCCGTCTTCGACAAACGTCGGAAACCGGACCGCCGGCACCAGGCGATAGTCGGGCACCACGACGACAAAGCCCTGCGCCGCCATCGCCCGCGCCGCAAAGCCATAATCGCCGCGCGATCCGCTCGACCAGCTGCCACCATAGAAGAAAACGATCACCGGCAACCCCGCTGCGTGCGCCGGCGCGTAGATATCGAGCGCTTGCCGCGCATCGGCACCGTAAGCGATGCCATGCGCCAGCCTCTCGACCCCGCTGTCTCCCGGCGTCAGCGTGTTGACGCCGTTCAGCGTCCCCAGGCTGCTGCATCCCCCGAGCAGCGCTGCGCCCGTCAACATCACTCGCCGCGTCAGAACCATCATTCCCCCCACAAAAACCACGCCAAGCATTCTTGCTGATATACGCGCCAGCCGCCATGATAAGTGCATGTGGCAAAACCGTCTCGGCTGGGTCGCAGCGGCAGCAATGCTGGCCGTGGCGGCGATAAGCGCGGCGCCTATGCCGCGTGTCGAGCGCGTCACGCCATCAGGGGCTGTCGAAGGCGTTGAACAGGCCAGCATCCGCTTTGCCACGCCGATGACGGCGCTCGGCAATCCGAACGCCCCTGCTCCCGTCAGCGCACCCGAAGCCGGCGCCTGCCTGTCCGGGGCCAGTACCCGCTGGTCCGACCCTCGAACATTCGTCGCCGATTTCCCGCGCCCCCTCGCCGGCGGCCAGCGCTGCGTCTTCGATCTTCGGCCCGGCCTGAAAGATGCCGCCGGCGCGCTGGTAGGGGGACCTCGACAATTCAGCTTCACCACCGGCGGCCCCACAATCCGAGCCGTCGCCCCCGGCGCCGATGACGGTCTGGTCGCCGAAGACCAGGTCTTCCTGCTGGCGCTCAACGCCGTGCCCACCCCGACCAGCGTGGCCGCCCACGCCGCTTGCCTCATCGATGGCGTCGGCGAGGCGGTGCCTATCGACCTCATGCCCGATGCCACCCGCGACACCATCCTGAAAGCCGCTGCCGGCAACTGGCAAGTTCGCGATCTGCTGGTCAAAGCCGGCTGGCGCAAAGCAGATTATGGCGATGATCCCCTGCCGCCGCGCAGCATCATCACTGCCGCCAAATGCCGGCGTGTCCTCCCCGCCGGCGGCCGACTGACGATCAGCTGGGGGGGCAATGTCGCCACCGCCAACGGCCTGCCCGCCGGTCAGCCCAAACGCCTCGATTTCAAGGTCCGCGCTGCCTTCACCGCCAAGCTCGAATGCGCCCGCGTCAACGCTGCCGCCGCCTGCTCGCCGCTCGAAACGATGCGCGTCAGCTTCAGCGGCGATGTTCCCACCGCCGCAGTGCTCGCTGTTCGCCTCAAGACCCCCGATGGCCGCAGCCTCGCCCCCACCACGCCGACATCGCGCAGCAGCACGCTGACCGCAGTCAGCTTCAAACCGCCGTTCACCGAGCGCGGCGATTACCGCATCGAAATCCCCGCCGCGCTCACCGACGATGCCGGGCGACCGCTGGCCAACGCCGCGCGCTTTCCGCTCGCCATTCGCACCGGCGACTTCCCGCCGCTGGCCAAATTCGCCGGGACCTTCGGCATCCTCGAAGCGGCGGAAGGCGGCGTGCTGCCGGTTACCCTGCGCGGCGTCGAAAGCCCGGTGGTGGCCAGGGCTCTCGCCGGCCGTGACCTCGCCATCACCTCCGATGCTGACATCGCGCAATGGCTACAACGCCTCGACAGCGCCGAAGACCGCACCAGCATTGAGACCCCGATCCCCGGTACCGATGAAACGCGCAGCACCGAAACCACCCGCAACACGCCCCTGATCACCGCCACCACCGCCGCCCGCGCCTTCACCATCTCCCGCGACAAGAACCCGCGCGCCTTCGAAGTCGTCGGCATTCCGCTGGCCAAGCGCGGCTTCCACATCGTCGAACTGGCATCGCCGGCATTGGGGGCTGCCCTGCTCGGGCCCGGCCAGACGCGCTATGTCGCCACCGGTGCGCTCGTCACTGACATGGCGGTGCACTTCCTGTGGGGGCGCGGCACCAGCCTTGCCTGGGTCACGACCCTCAGCGACGCCGCGCCCGTCGCCGGTGCCGCTATCACGGTCACCGATACCTGCACCGGCAAGCTGCTGTGGCAGGGCCGCACCACCGCCAGCGGCCGTGCCCTGATCGGCGACAGCCTGCCCCCGCCCGCCAGCTATGGCAGCTGCAAATATGGCACCGACCACCCGCTGATCGTCAGTGCCCGCACTGCGGAAGACCACAGCTTCACCCTCAGCACTTGGGGCAATGGCATCCAGGGCAGCGATTTCGGCATCGCGCAAGGCTGGGGCCATGATCGCCGCCAAGTCCACGCCGTCTTCGACCGCACCCTGCTGCGCGCCGGCGAAACCATCAACATGAAGCTTATCGCCCGCACCCGCACCGACGCCGGCTTCACCAAAGCCCCGCTAGCCCCCACCACCCTCATCCTGCGCCACCTCGGATCCGACGCAACCTTCACCACGCCAATGGCGGCGAACGGCGCCGCGACCTGGACGGCGCCAGCCAGCGCGCCGCTCGGCGATTATGCTGTCGAACTGACTGGCGCGCCTGGCGCCGTTAACAGCGCGCCCGGCGAAACCGTCACGGCAGGCGGCTTCGCCATCGAAGACTATCGCCTACCGACCATCCGCGCGCGCGTCACCGGCCCGCCCGGCAAGCAGGTCGCCCCCAGCAGCGTGCCGCTCGATCTCACCCTCACCTACCTCGCCGGCGGCGGCGTCGCCCATGCGCCGGTAAAGCTGCGCACCACGGTCAGCCCGCGCAGCGTCACCGTGCCGGGCTATGACGATTGGACCTTCAGCGCCGACGTAATAAAGGCCGGCATCGCGCCCCTTGATGGCGATGGCGAGGACGGCACACCTTCGCCATTGCGTGCCCGTGTCGAACCCGTCAGCCTCGCAGCCAATGGTGTCGCCCGCATCGTCGTCGGTGATCTCGGCCCGATCACCACCCCGTCACAGCTCACCGCCGAAATGGACTATGACGACGCCAATGGCGAAGTGGCCACCACCGGCACCCGCGTCGCGCTCGAACCGGCCGCGCTGCGGATCGGCATCCGCACCGATGGCTGGCTGTCAAAGGCCGATGACTTGCGGCTCAAACTTGTGGTCCTTGACCTGAACAACAACCCCGTCGCCGGGCAAACGGTAAAGGTCGGCTTGTTCTCGCGCGAAACCTACAGTTATCGCAAACGCCTGATCGGCGGCTTTTACAGCTATGAAAACAGCCGCGAAACCAAGGCGCTCGGTGCGGCGTGCAGCGGCACCAGCGACAAGCAGGGCCTTGTTGCCTGCCGGATCAACGCCGGCGTCTCGGGTGA
>JAYUUE010000216.1:0-3796 GCA_043754785.1 Polymorphobacter sp.
TTGCCGCCGCCGCGCCCGGCGCCGTTGCCGACGCCAAAGCCTTGATCGCCGATGTCGCCGGCCGCCCGATCACCCATGATCTGCGTAGGATCACGGCGGCCCGCATCGCCGCGCGCCGCGTCTCGCCCGAAGGCCGCGAAGGCCTCGCCGCCTTCTTCGCCAAGCGCAAACCGGAGTGGACCGCATGATCGCCATCCTCGCGGCCGCGCTCCTCGCCGCCCCATCCCCTCATGCGGAAGTCGCCGCTGCGCTCGACACGCTGATGACCGCGATCAACACCAACGACGCCGACGCTTTTCTGGCGCTCCAGCAACCCGGCACTCTCATCCAGATCCAGCGCTTCAATCCCGATGGCAGCAGCCGCCTCGAAGTCGCCCCAGCCGCCGATTTCGCCGCCCGGATGCGCGCCCGCAAGGGTATCGCCGTCAACGAACACCTCATCGATCCGCAAATCCTCGCCACCCGCGATTTCGCCCATGTCTGGGCGCCCTACAGCATCGATGTCGCCGCCAAGCGCCTGCATTGCGGCGTCGATTCGTTCGGCTTTGTGAAGACCGGCGGTAATTGGCTGCTCACCTCGCTGGCCTGGACGATCGACCCAACAGGCTGCCCGAAATGAAAAAGCTCCTTATCGCCAACCGCGGCGAGATCGCCCGCCGCATCATCCGCACTGCGGATGCGATGGGCATCGCGACGGTCGCGGTCTATTCGGATGTCGACGCCGCCAGTCCCTATGTGCGCGAAGCCGGGCAATCGGTGGCCCTCAGCGCCGCCGACACCCGTCCCTATCTCGACGTTGAAAAGCTCATCGCCGCCGCAAAACGCACGGGCGCCGATGCCATCCACCCCGGCTATGGTTTCCTCTCCGAAAATGCCGATTTTGCACAAAGTGTCCGCAAGGCCGGGCTGATCTTCGTCGGCCCGCCCGAAGCCGCGATGCGCGTCATGGCGCTGAAGGACTCGGCCAAGTCGGCGATGAAAAAGGCCGGCGTCCCGATCACCCCCGGCTACCAGGGCAGCGACCAGTCGCTGGTCCGCCTGCAACGCGCCGCCGAAGGCGTTGGCTACCCGCTGCTCATCAAGGCCGTCGCCGGCGGCGGCGGCAAGGGCATGCGCGCCGTTCGTGCGGCGCCGGAGTTCCAGGACGCGTTGATGGCGGCGCAGCGCGAGGGTCAGGCCAGCTTCGGCAACGCGAGTGTGATGCTCGAAAAGCTTATCCAGCGGCCGCGCCACGTCGAGGTCCAGGTGTTCGCCGACGCCCACGGCAATGTCGTCCATCTGTTCGAGCGCGATTGCTCGCTGCAACGCCGCCACCAGAAGGTCATCGAGGAAGCCCCCGCCCCCGGCCTCAGCGATCGCCTGCGCCACACGCTTGGCATCGCCGCCGCCACCGCCGCGCATGCCATCGGCTATCAGGGCGCCGGCACCGTCGAGTTCATCCTCGATCTCGACCAGCTCGATGCGAATGGTGATCCGGCCTTTTACTTCATGGAAATGAACACCCGGCTGCAAGTCGAGCACCCGGTTACCGAGGCCATCACCGGCCACGATCTCGTCGAATGGCAGCTGCGCGTGGCGAGCGGCGAAATGCTCCCCGCCAACCAGGACTCGCTCACCGTCACCGGTCACGCCGTCGAGGCGCGGCTCTATGCCGAAGATGCCGACGGCGGCTTCCTGCCCTCCACCGGCACTCTGACCGCGCTGCAATTCGGCGGTGGTGAGGGTATCCGCATCGATACCGGGGTTGAGGTCGGCAGCGTCATCGGCCTCGATTACGACCCGATGATCGCCAAGGTCATCGCCTGGGGGCCCGACCGGAGCATCGCCATCGACCGTCTCGTCGGCGCGCTCGGCGGCACGATCGTCGAAGGCTTGAAGTCCAACCGCGCCTTCCTCGCCCGCCTCGCCAACCACCCGGCCTTTCGCGCCGGCGATGTCGATACCGGCTTCATCCCGCGTTACGCCGCCGATCTCGCGCCGCCGGAAGCCGTGCCTGAAGCCGCACTGGCGCTCGCCGCCCTCGCCATAGTCATCGATACCCAGCCGGTCGGGCCGTTCGCTGCCAGCGCCTTCCGCCTCAATCTGCCCGAAGAAT
Source organism: Polymorphobacter sp. (assembly GCA_043754785.1). Classification (GTDB taxonomy): domain Bacteria; phylum Pseudomonadota; class Alphaproteobacteria; order Sphingomonadales; family Sphingomonadaceae; genus Sandarakinorhabdus. The sequence goes on from JAYUUE010000216.1 coordinate 2,096, forward strand.
CGACTATTCGCCTCTGGTCCGGCGCCACCGCGCACAGCCTGACCGTGCGCAAGGCCGGCGACCGCTTCCGCCTCGGCGGCCTCGAAACCATCGCCGAACTCGGCGCCAGCCGCAGTGGCCCCGGCGCCAGCCGCAACGATCACGCCATCAGCGCCGATTTCGCCGGCACGCAATTGACCGCTTATGCAATGGTCGGCGCCGAAACCATCGAGGTCCGCCTTGCCGGCCAAACCTACACCCTCGCCCGCCGCGCCCCGCGCAAGGCCGCCCAATCGGGCGCCGGCGACGGCCGCATCATCGCCCCGATGCCCGGCCGCGTCCTCGCCGTCGATGTAAAGCCCGGCGACATCGTTGTCCCCGGCGACCGCCTGCTCGTCCTTGAAGCCATGAAGATGGAGCACCGCATCACCGCCCGCGGCCCCGGCACCGTCACCGCCATCAACATCGCCGAAGGCGATCAAGTCGCCGACGGCATGCTGCTGGTGGAAATCGCCTGACGACTTCTCCCCTCCCGTTCTTACGGGAGGGGTCGGGGTGGGTTTTTCTACTACAACCTCAGCACCAGAAACTGATTATGCGGACTCACCGCATAGTCCGCGAACGCCCCGCGACTTTCGAACCCCGCCGACCGATACAGCGCCACCGCCGGTGCATGCAGCGCCGTCGTTCCCGTCTCCAGATACAGCCGCGCCATCCTGCGCGCCCGGGCTTCGGCGATGACGTGTGCCAGCAACGCCCGCCCCACCCCCGTCCCGCGCAGCGCTTGCGCCGCCCGCATCGATTTCAACTCGCCCGCCCTGTCACCCAGCGCCTTCAACGCGACAAACCCCGCCAGCTCGTCGCCCTTCCAGGCCGTCCAGAACGTCACATTCGGTGCCGACAACCCAGTCGAATCAAGCGCAAAGGCATGGCTGCTCATCACACTGCGCAGTTCCGCCAGATGGTGCGCCAACAGCGCCGACACATGATCGGCGGCCGGATCATCCTGCCTGATTTCCACCCCAAAAGCTCCTCGGACTCAGGCCAGCGCCCCGCCGTTGAGCGCGCTCAGCACAAAGTCCTTGATGTAACGCCCGTCCTTGATTTTGGCGATATCCTCGGCATCAAAGGCAAAGGTGCTGCCGCAATACGGCCGGATCAAGCGCTGCATCGCGTCCCAGGACGTGTTGCTGCTGGCCAGATCTTCCGACGACACCAACAGCGCGCGCAGCCCGAGCAGCGCCAGATCGACGTGCCCGCCGATAACTGCCGGATAGCCGCCGACATTTTCGACCAGTGCCGGCGGCAGGCGAAACACCATGACGCCGCGCACATCACCCTTGGCAACGGTCAACCGCGACACCGATTCCGCCACATCGCCGACCCGCCATTCGACAAACAGCGTATGCAGTTGATTATCAGCCAGGCCCAACTGTTCGGCGGTGGCGCCAAGCTTCTGCATTTCCTTGGTGGAACCCCGCATCTCGCCCGATTGAAGGATCGCACGCACGGAATTGCTGCTGTGGATATAGATGCCGGTCATGCTGATGGCTCCCCTGCGGGCCAGGATCAGAAATCCTTGGCGAAAACCAAGCTAACCACGCGCGGCTGGTTTCCAAATTAAATTATAGGGTTGTTCGCGTGCTTGGATGTTTCAGCGGCAACACTGTGCCAAGCCCGCAGGCAACTGTCGCAAGTGCGGCATAGGTCCATATTATCACG
>JAYUUE010000217.1:0-3791 GCA_043754785.1 Polymorphobacter sp.
ACATTGGCACTGCTAACCAGCGCCAGCATCGCCGCGTCATCACCCATCACCCAGGGGCCATAGCCTTCGCCAAGGTCGGCATTGAGGTCGATGCTCCTCATCCCCGCGCCTGCGTGCCGCGCGTGATCACGCGGTCCTCCGGCACAATCGCCGCGATCGGGATGTCGGGCAGCGCTGCCACCGCTTCGTACAACGGCCCGAAATCGGTCTCCAATGTTTGCCGCAGCAGATCATCGAAGCTGTCGATGACGAAATAGACCTGCTGGTAATCGTCGATCCGATACGGAGTCCGCATCAGCCGCTCCAGGCTGAACCCCAATCGGTTCGGGCTCGGATCATCGAGCGCGAACAGCGATTCGCCATGCGACGACACGATCCCCGCCCCATAAAGCTTGAGCGCATCGCCATCCCTGACCAACCCGAACTCGACAGTGTACCAATACAGCCGCGCCAGCCGCGCAATCGCCCCAGCCCCCGCCGCGCGCAGCCCGCCGCGCCCATAGGCCTGCATGTAATCGGCAAACACCGGGTCGGCGAGCAGCGGCACATGGCCAAAGACATCGTGAAACACATCGGGCAGCTCGAGATAGTCCAGGCTGTCCGCCCCGCGGATGAAGCGTCCGGCAACGAACCGACGCTCCGCCAGATGTCCATAGAACACCGCGTCGGGCACCAGCCCCGGCACCGCCACCACCTGCCAGCCGGTCAGGTCCATCAACCGCGCCGACAGTTCGGCAAAGTCCGGAATGCCGGGGCGCGTCATTTTCAGCACTTCGATACCGCGCAGGAACGCCGGCGCGGCACGATCCTGCAACATCGCCGACTGCCGCGCAAACAGCGTATCCCACACGGCGTGCTCGGCCGGCGTATAGTCACACCAGCGCTGCGGAATGGTGAAATCAGGGGAGGACACGCTCATGCCACCACCATCGAACAAATGGGGTCTGGGGTCAAAGACCCCAGCCGCCGGAAGCAGTCAGCCGTTCCCCAGCGGATGCCGCGCGTTAACCAGCTCGACCAGCGCCTTGGCCGCCACATGCGTATAGATCTGCGTCGTCGCGATATCGGCGTGCCCCAGCAGCGTCTGCAACGTCCGCAAATCGGCACCGCCTTCGAGCAGATGCGTGGCAAAGGCGTGGCGCAGCACATGCGGCGAGGCGCGCTCCGGTGGGATGCCGGCGTCGGCCGCCAGTTGCTTGACCAGCTGATACAGCCGCAGCCGGTGCAGATGGCCTCCGCGTGAGGGGAACAGGTAGCGCGCCTCCGGGGGCACATTCCCCGCATGGGCCGCGACCGCCGCCCCGGCGCGCGACCCCACCGGCACCAGTCGTTCCTTGTCGCCCTTGCCGGTGACGACTAGGAACTCACGCCCCGGCCGCACCGCGTGGCGCGGCAGCGACACTAGCTCAGTCGCTCGCAATCCCGACCCGTAAAGCAGCTCGATCAGCGCCGCGAGCCGCAGGGTACGCGGGGTCGGATCGCCCGCCACCCGCTCCGCCAGCACCGCAAACAGCCGCTCGATGTCATGCGGATCAAGCGATTTCGGCAAGGGCCGCGCACTCTGGCCGCTTGCAAGGTCACGCCCCGGATTGTCCGGGCGAATGCCTTCGCTGGCCAGAAATCCCATGAACTGGCGCACCGCCGACGCCTTGCGCGCGCCCGATGACCGCGCCAGCCCGGCCCAAGCCTGCGAAAGCTGCGCCAGCCCTGCCACATCGGCGCGCGCCAGCCCGCCCTCCAGCCAGCGGCTGGCCTGTTCCAGATCACGTCCATAGGCCAGCAAGGTGTTGCGCGCCGCACCGCGTTCGGCCGCCAGCATATCCAGAAACAATGCTATCAGCCCGGCGTCGCCGGGGGCGATCAAACCGGCGTCGGTATCGGCCACCCCAATCGTCAACTATGACCGCGTCACGGCTTCCGCCGCGATCAGCCGCGCCTCGAGCGGCCGGCCAACCCGGTTCAGCGCCGCGACGATATGGTAAAGATGCTGCGGCGGCACATCCTGCCAGGCGCCCTGCAGTCCGGTAGCAGCAAGGATGATCGCCTCACCAGCCCGGCGCCCGGTGGCGGCCGCATCGATCGCCCGCGTCCAGCTGGTCGGCGCCACCGGTAGCAGCTCACGCCGTGCGCGGTCCCAATCACTGCCATTGGCGATACCCAGCCCGGCCAGCCCGGCCAGCAATGTCGCCGCCCGGGCATCGCTGGACTTTGTCGCGGTTCGCCACGCGGCAAAGTCCCCGGCACCGTTCGGCACGCCGCCGGTGCCGGTGACCAGCAATGCCCAGGCGCGCGCCCGCACTGATGTCTCGGCCTTGTCGGCAATCGGCCACCAGCGCAGCGCCGCCCGTGTATCGCCGGCGCTGAGCAGCGCGGCGATGATATCGGCGCTATCGGCCGCGCTATCCGCCGTCACCGGCAGCCGCGCCGCCGCCGTCGCTGCTTCCAGCAAGGCTCCATAGCGCGCATCGCCATCGGCCCCCGCAGACGTCCATATCGCCTTCAGCGCATCGCGGCGATTGGCCAGGCTGCCCCCGGCGAACGCCACCCTCAGCCGTCCGGCGCGACTGTCCGCCGGGGCATCGGCGGGCGCCAGCGCCGCCACGCCGCTGGTGACCTCGGTTGCCGACATGGTGCCGAGCACCGCCGCCTGGCGCAGCGCGGCAAGCCGGATCTCGCCATCGACACCGGGGTTGCGAACCACCCAGCCGTAATGCGCCGGCCCCAGCGCCGCCAGCGTCTCGGCTGGCACCGGCACACCGCTGGCGGTGGCGACACCATAACGGAACGGTGTCAGCTTCGGCGCTTCGTTCCAATCGATGATCGCCGCGCGTCCCGCCCCACCGGCAATGGTGGCGACGCGCTCGCCCAGCCGCACATCGAAGGGCTCGACGCGCTTTTCATCGTCGGACAGCGCATCGAACACCCGCGCCGCAGTGATGTCATCCCCCTGCAACGCCGCGCACATGCCGACCGCCAGCTCCCACAACGGGTCCTTCGACAACAGCCGGCCGTTGGCGGCGATCGGGCACAGCCCGCTGATATCCCCCGCCGCCAACGCCGCCTGCCCGGCGATGCGATACAAAAACGGGCTGTAACGATCGACCGGCACCATATCGACCAGCCGCTTGGCACCATCGATCTCGCCCATCCGCACCAGCAGCCAGGTCCGCGCCGCCACCCAATCCCCCGGCACGATATCCGCCGGGGCTGCGCTTTCGCTCAGCAGCGCCCGCGCCAGGGTGATCGCCGCCCAGCGCGAGCCGATGGGCGCGTTCATGCGGTTGGCGAGGCTGGCCAGGAACCGCCCGCGTGAGCCAACGAACAGGTTGATGCCATAACCGCCGGCTGCCGTGGTCAACGGTCCGATGACGGTGATATCGCGCCCCGTTGCCGGCGTCGCCATCGGGTCGATCAGCGCATTGGGATCGATTTCCGTTATCGGCGCGGCGGCCAGCAGCGGCGGCGCACCGAGCGCTGCACGGGGGACAGGCGCCCCCGCGACAGGTGGCAACAGCAGCGGCGCCTCCGCCAGCCGCGCCGCCGGAGCTTCAAAATCATCGGGCAACAGCGACTTTGGCGCCGCAGTCGCGGCTGGTGCGGGCGCCACCGGCGCATCGGCCGCCGGCTGGCCCGTTGCCGGCAGCGCCAGTCCGGCCAGTAGCGCCAGCGCGGCAATGCCGACGATCAACGGGGCGCGGTGCGGAGTCATCATGCGCAGGGTCTTCATGCGTTGGGGATGCCGTGTCTGTTGCAAAGTCGTTGCGCGCCGCGCCGCCGGCTTTCGCCCCGCC
>JAYUUE010000218.1:0-11496 GCA_043754785.1 Polymorphobacter sp.
CACGACGCGGGCGTTGAGCAGCCAGTGATTATGGTCGCGCGGCACGCCCTTGGGGCGCGATTCGGTTCCCGATGTCCAGCAAATGGTCAACACTTCCGCGCCGTCTGTCGGGTGGGCGGCAACATAGGACGCGGTGGCGGCAGGATCGGCGGCAAGGTCGTCGATCGCGGTGATGACGACCATGTTGCGGCCCACCGCCAATCGCGCCGCCTGCGCCGCATGGTCGTAGCCGCCAAACGACGGCACGGTTATGAACGCCCGGGGTTCGGTCTGATCGAGAATATAGCCGAGTTCATGCTCGCGGTACTGCATCACGACCGGCGTGATGATCAGCCCGAGCCGCGAACAGGCGAGGAAGACGATCACCGCGTCGATGGTGTTGGGCAGCTGGACCGCCACGATATCGTCCTTGGCCAGCCCGAGGCCGAGAAAGACGGCCGCCGTCCGTTCGACGCGATCACGCAGTGCCGCCCAGCTCAACCGCCGCGGCGGCTGGCCATCGAGCGCGGCGCGATTGGCCGGATCGACCAGCGCCAGCGCGTCGCCGCCCGCTGCCGCCGTTCGCTGGAACAGCGCATCAACGGTCGATCCTTCCCACCAGCCGCGCGCCACATGGTCGGCAACCGTCTTTTCCGGTGTCAGGAACATCTGCGCGTCTCTCCCCAAGTCGCTTGCATAAAACAACTGACAACGCGCGACAAGTTGATTAGACCATCGGCATGGGGTGGAGATCAGCATGGTGAGGGTGGTGCAATGGGCGACCGGTGCCATGGGCCGGACCTCGCTGCGGCGGATCATCGACCATCCCGATCTCGAACTCGCCGGCGTGCTGGTCTATGATCGGGCCAAGGCGGGGCTCGACGCCGGCACCATCGCGCGCCGGCCGGCGACGGGCATTTTTGCAACGGCCGATATCGATGCGATTCTGGCTACCCCCGCCGATGTCGTCATCCACACACCGCGCATCACCTTGCCTTATGCAGCCTTGGTCCCCGATGTCGTGCGGCTGCTCGAAGCGGGCAAGAATGTCATTTCCACTGCCGGCTTCCACTGGCCGGATGCGCAAGGCGCGGCTTATGCCGACCGCCTGCGCGACGCGGCGTTGAAGGGCGGTGCGACCCTTGCCGGCGTCGGCGTCAACCCGGGCATGATCGTCGAGCGCATTGCACTGGCGGCAACGGCGATGTGCGCCGATCTGGAGCGCATCACCGTGCGCGAGACGGTCGATGCGTCGGCGATGACCTCGGCGGCGTTCGTCTTCGACCTGATGGGCCTCGGGTCAGATCCGGCGGTCAACGATATCCGCCAGGGACCGCTCGCTGAACTTTATACGGCATTGTTCGGCGAGGTGCTGCACTTCAGCGCCGCGGCGATGGACAGCCGCGTTATTGCCATCACGCTCGACCACCAACTGACGCTGGCACCCTCGGATATGGTGATCGGCGCCGGCGTCATCCCCAAAGGCCGGGTCGCCGCGACCGAGTGGCGCTGGACGGCGGTGATGGACAATAAAGTCGAACTGTTGCTGTCGATCCTGTGGACCGCCGATCGCGCCCTGCATCCGGGGCTGGTATCCGGCCATTGGACGATCGACATCACCGGCCGGCCGAATGTCTCTATGACGCTCGATATCCACGAAGGTGACCCGGCGCGGCCGCCATCACGGGCGCTGACCGACGCGACGATGGCAGTGGCGATCCGCGCCATCCCCGATGTGGTGGCAGCGCCGCCGGGGCTGTTCGCCTATCAGCCGCCGGCGGCCTGGAAGGCACGGCTGGCATGACGCAGGTTTTCATCCATGACGCGGTGCGCACCCCGCGCGGCAAGGCGCGGCCGGATGGTGGGCTGGCGCAGGAAACGCCGCAGTCGCTGGTGGCTCACCTGGTTGACGCGCTTCAGGCGCGCGGCCGGGCGCCGCGCGCCGCGCGGTTGCTGGTGCTGGGCAGCGTCGGCCAGATCGGCGCGCAGGGCGGCCATATCGCCATGGTCGCCAAGCTCAAGGCCGGTCTGGCACCTGAAACCGCCGCGCACAGCCTCAACAATTTTTGCGCGTCGGGCCTGTCGGCAATTGGCCATGCGGCAGCGGCGGTCGCGGCTGGAACGACGCCCTATGCCCTTGGCGGCGGCACCGAGATGCTATCGCGCGTGCCGTTCATGGCCGATTGCGCCGATTATTACACCGCGACCGACATGGACCCGGCCCATCGCTATATCCCGGTGGCGCTTGCGGCGGATCTGCTCGCCGAGGCAGAGGGCATCACCCGTGCCGAAATGGATGCGGTAACGCTGGTTTCGCAACAACGCGCGGCCGCCGCCGAAAGCCGGCGCGGATTGCAGGCGTCGCGCATCGCGGTGGCTGGCCTTTATAGCGACGAGGCGGTGCGGGCGACGACGGCCGAAAAGCTCGCGGCGATGCCGCCGGCCTTTATCGGGCTCGCCGAAGCCTATCGTTCGGTCATCGGGCCGGCGGCGATCGATCACCGCCACACGCTCGCCCATGCGCCGCCGATGGCCGATGGCGCCGCGCTGGCGCTGGTCGGGCCGGGGGACGGCCATCCGCGCGCGCGGATACTGGCGTTCGCCGAAGTTGGCGGTGAAAATCGCGCGTCATTGCTCGCGGGGTTTGCGGCGATGGACACGGCGCTGGCCCGCGCCGGCCTTGGCCTCGCCGACATGGACCGCATCGAGTTCATGGAAGCCTTCGCCGTCACCATCGCGCGGTTTGTCCGGGATTACCGGCCGGATATCGACCGGGTCAATGTCGGCGGCGGGCATATCGCCAAGGGCCATCCGATGGGTGCGACCGGGGCGATATTGCTCTCGGCGCTGCTCGACGCGCTCGATGAGGGCGGTGGGCGCTATGGATTGGTGGTGGCAACCGGCGCGCAAGGGGTGGGCGTGGCAATGGTGGTGGAGCGGCTGTGACACGGTTTCCCAATCTGCGGTTGCCGGTCGTTGTCGCGCCGATGTTCCTCGTCTCCGGGCCGGAGATGGTCATCGCCGCCTGCCGCGCCGGCGTCATCGGTGCCTTTCCGACGCCCAATTGCCGCACGGCGGCTGAACTTGACGAATGGATGACACGCATCACCGCGCAGCGCGGCGCCGATGACGCGCCTTGGGCGGTCAACCTTGTCACCCACAGCACCAATGGCCGGCTCGCCGACGACCTGGCGCTGGTCGCCAAGCACAAGCCGCCGATCGTCATCACCGCGCTGGGCAGCCCGCGCCCGGCAGTCGAGACCGTCCACGGCTATGGCGGCATGGTGCTCGCCGACGTGGTGACACCGGCGCTGGGCCGCAAAGCGGCAGCGGCGGGCGCCGATGGGCTGGTCTGCGTGTCGGCCGGCGCCGGTGGCCATACGGGGTTGCTGTCGCCGTTCGCCTTCATCACCGCGATCCGGGCGTTTTTTGGTGGACCGGTGTGCGTCGGCGGCGGCATTGCCGATGGCGCGGCGGTCGCCGGCGCCGTCGCGGCCGGGGCCGACCTGGTTTACATGGGCACGCGCTTTCTGGCCGCGACCGAGAGCATGGCGGTGCCCGACTACAAGGCGATGGTGGTGGCGAGCGGCATCGAGAACTTGGTGGTGAGCAGCGCCATCACCGGCACCGCGGCGTCGTGGCTGCGGCCGTCGCTGGTGGCAGCCGGTTATGATCTCGAAGCCCTCGGCATCCCGCCCAAGCGCGACTATGGCGGTGATCCGGCCAAGCAATGGCGGGACCTGTGGGCGGCGGGGCAGGGCATCGGGTCGGTGACATCAGCCGAACCGATCGCCGCCATTGTCGACCAAATGGTCCACGAATTCGCTGGCGCTGCGGCGCGCCTTGATAGTTTTACCACAGGAGAACGACCATGACCGATACCGAAATGCTGGCGTTTGCCGAAAAATTCGTCGGTGCCATCCAGAGCGGCGATGTCGAGACGGTGCGCGCCTGTTACGCGCCGGATGCCAAGCTGTGGCACAACACCGACCGCATCGAACAGACCGTCGATCAGAACATGGCGGTGCTCGACTGGTTCATCCGCACCCTGCCCGACCGCAACTACCGCGTCATCCGCCGCGAGGCCCTGTCCGACGGCTTCCTCCAGCAGCATGTGCTCGAAGCGACGCTGCCCGATGGCACCAAATGGTCGATGGACGCCTGCTGCGTCATCAAGGTGGAGAATGGCCTGATCACCCGGCTCGACGAGTATCTGGACTCGGGGCAGGGCAAGGCGCTGCGGTCGTTTGGTCGGTAAGTCTGGCTCGCGTCCCCTTTGTGGGGTGGGAGCAGGTTACGCGCGCTTCGGAAACCACGGCACGAAACCGCTCGTCCGCCGCACATAATCCTCATACCCCGGCTTCTTGCGCTTCATGCGGCCTTCGATGGTCGGTGCGCCCGACCATTTCATGAGCGTCCAGGTCAGCAACACCGGCCCCGGCAGCGCCCATAGGCCGGTGGTGGTCTCTGCGGCGATGGCGTACAGCCCCCACCAGGTAAGCGCGTCCCCGAAGTAGTTCGGGTGGCGGGTGTAGCGCCACAGGCCCTTGTCCATCACTTGGCCCGCATTGACGGGGTTTTTGCGAAACCGCGTCAACTGCCAGTCGCCAACGCTTTCAAAAACGATGCCGACCAGCGCCATGCCGGCGCCGATCATCCCCAAGGCGCCGACTGGCGGCGCGGCGTCGATCTGGCCCAATTGCACCGGCAGGCAAACGATGAACAGCAGCGGTGCCTGGGTGGCGAACACCAGGATCAGCGTCGCCTTGGCAAAGCCCCAGCCCTTGGCGTCCTGCGCTCGCCCCATCATGACCTGATAGCGCCGGTCCGGTCCATGGTCGCGCCAGCGCCACAGCATGTAACCGCCCAGCCGCAGCCCCCATAGCGCGCACAGCCCGAACAGCAGCGCCTTGCGCCCCGGATCGCCGCCGGTCTGGGCGTAGGTGGTCGCTGCCATTACCACCATGCCGAGCGCCCAGACGCTGTCGATGGGGGTGACATCGCGGGTTTTCAGGCAGATAGCCCACAGGATTATGAACCCGGCGACGAGAATCGCGGCGTTGGTGGCAAGCAATATCAAAGGTGACATGGTGTTTCCGCCGGGACAGAGTCAGGAGCGAGGATCAGGTAACAACGCCGACGCCGGCGCCGGGCGGTTCGGCATAAACTGCCGCCACCTCCGCACCGCGATGATCGAGCACGGCGCGGCGGTTGATCGTGCCCTTGTCGGAAATTTCGTTGGCATCGGCGCTCGGCGGGCTGGTCAACAGCCGCACCCGGCGGATCGTTGCCCCGCTGCCGCGCTGCGCCGCGTTAAAGGCGCTCAACCGCTCGGTCACCGCGTCCAGCGCCGCGCCGGCCACCGGCCATGCCAGCAAGGCCAGATAATCGCGGCCATCGTCGCACAGCACGACTTCGCTCGCGACGCCCGCCAGCGCCTTCAAAAGGCCTTCGCGCAATTGCCCGCCATAGACCCAATTGCCGTTCGACAGCTTGAATTCCTCCGCCAGCCGCCCGGCGAACACCAGCCCCTGTTCGGGATCTTGCGGGTTATGGAACAGCGCGAGGTCGCCCGTCCGATAAAACCCCTCGTCGTCGAACGCCTCGCGGTTTTTCACCGGCTCGTCGAGATAGCCGGCCATGACGTTGGGACCGCGCAGCCGCACTTCATAGCGCGCATCGTGCGGCACCAATTTGACTTCGAGCGCCGCCGTCGGGAGGCCGATGCCGACCTTGTCGGTCGGAAAATGGATGACCATGCAGCCGGTGACGGTCTCGGTCATGCCATAGCCCGTTGTCATGTGGATGCGATGCCCGGTTTCGGCGACCGCCATCGCCTGCAACCTGTCGAGCACATGCTGGGGCAGGCCGGCGCCGCCATACAGCATCAGCCGCAGCTTTTTGAAGAACTGCCGGCGCAGCACCGCGTCAGTCTCCATCGCATCGACCAGCATCGCATAGCCGAGCGGCACATTGTTGAAATAGGCGACGGGTATCTCGCGCAGGTTGGCAATGGTCGCATCGAACAGCCCGGGCGCGGGTTTGCCGGCATCAACAAACAGCGTGCCGCCCTCCAGCAGCGTGGCGCGCAGCACCGACGCGCCGGCAGCATGGTGCCAGGGCAGCCAATCGAGCATCGTTCCGCCCCAACCTGCCGCCTTGCCGATGGCGATCAGTCCCTGTTTGGTGCAGGCCGCGATATTGTCCTGGCTGACCGGCACGACCTTGGGCAGGCCGGTGGAACCCGAGGTCAGCATGTAGGAGGCGATGGCGTGGGGATCGACCGCCGCGATGGCAGCGGCGACCGTCGTTGGCACCGTCCCCACAACCGTCGACCACGGGGTTGCCCCGGCAATCAGCGCCGCGTCGGTGCAGACGATGGGAACGTCGCCGGCGACCGTGGTCACCGCCGCTGCAAGCACCGGGTGGGCGTCGGTATAGATCAGCGCCGGCGCGGTTTTGGCGATGACATGGCGCAGCCGGGCATGGTCGCCGCCAGCCATGCCATAGGCAAGGCCTACCGGGCAGTGGATGACCCCGGCGGCATAACAGGCGAAGGTCAAGACCGCAGCGGGCAAGGTGTTGCCGGCCAGCACGATGACAGCGCGCCCGCGCGGCACATGACCCAGCAGCCATTGCGTGGCGGCATCGACCTGCCGGCCGAAATCGGCATAGCTGGTGTGTTGCCATTCGCCATCCGGCCCGCGGAACGCCAGAGCGCTCTTGTCCGGCTGGCGGGCGATGCTGGCGGCGAGCGCCTTGGCGAGGTTGGGCTCATAACGCCCAAGCGGCACGCGGCTGCGCAGCACGATGGTTCCGTCAGCGCGCCGGTCGATATCGAGGTCGACGGGCATGAATTCGGCTTCGCGAAATGGTGCCGCCGCAACGTTCCCGGCCGCTGCCATCATTGCGCGATGGGTCGGTTGATCAATTCGGTAACCTGTGCCGGCACCGGCTTGCCGGCTTTCTGGTCCTCGATGACACTGCGATCGACATAGTCGCGCCAGCCGCTGATCTTGTCGCCGCGAAACTCGATGACCCCGGCGTAGGGCGCGATGATCGTCTTGCCCGCCGGCGTGTCATATTCATCAACGCCTTCGACGAACAGCCGGTCGGCGGTTTCGGCATGGGTGAAGATGCGCCAGCGGACCGCGCCGACCCCGGCGCCGAATTTGTCGAGAAACGCCTTGGCGGCCGCTTTGCCGTGCGCCGCCGGCGCCACAGCGGCGGCGTAATGCCAGACGATATCGTCGGTCATCGCATCAAAGACAAAGGCCGTATCCTTGCGCTTCCAGGCATCGATGACGGCGCTGAACTGCTTGAATCGCTTGTCCATTTGTTTTTCCCCTGCGGCTGCGCCAGTACCGGCCACAAGCCCAGCTACAATGCCCGCCGCTGTTACAGCCAGAAACAGCCGCCGGTCGATCACGCCGCCTGGCGATCGACGATGAAGCTGACGGTCGTCGTCGTCGAACCGCCGATGTTGAGCGTTTGCACGGTCCTTGCGCCTTCGACCTGATAGTCACCGGCGGTGCCCGTTACCTGCTTATAGGCGTCGAGCGCCATGCGGATGCCGGTGGCGCCGACCGGGTGGCCGGTGCCGATCAGCCCGCCCGAGGCATTGATCGGCAAGCGGCCACCCATTTCGATCGAACCGTCCTCGACGGCCTTCCAGCTTTCACCCGGCGCAGTGATGCCTAGATGATCGATGGCCATATATTCGGACATGGTGAAACAGTCATGTGTCTCGACCGCATCGATCCGCGCGATGTCGGTGATGCCGGCGCGGGCCCGCGCGTCGACGATGGCGCGGCGCACCTGCGGAAAGACATAGGCGTCATCGCGGCTATTCTGGATCTTGCGCGAATAGGAGATTGGCGCCGAGCGATGGCCCCAGCCGGCAATGCGCGGCAGGCTGTCCAGCGGGATGCCGCGCTTGGCGGCATATTCGGCGGCGCGTTCGGGTGAGGCCAAAAACACCACCGCCGTGCCGTCGGTGACCTGGCCGCAGTCCATCTTGCGCATTCGGCCCTCGACGACGGGGTTGGCGGCGTCATCGGCGGTGAAGCTTTCGGCGGTGAATTTCCAGCCGCGGGTCTGCGAATTGGGGTTGCGTTTGGCGTTGCCGAAATTGATCTCGGCGATTCGCGCCAGATGCCGGTGGTCGATGCCGTAGCGCCGGTCATATTCGCCGGTCAGGTCGGAAAAGGCGCGCGGCCACAAATAGGTAGCATCGGCGAATTCGTGCCCGGCCCAGGCGGCGGCGCCCAGATTTTCGGCAGCCTTTTGCCCCGGCACATTGCGCATCTGTTCGAGACCGACGACGCAGGCGAGGCCATAGCGTCCAGCTTCGATTTCGGCGGTAGCGGCGAGGATGGCGACGCTGCCCGAGGCACAGGCCGCCTCGTGACGCGCCGTCGGCAAACCATCAAAGGCTGGGTCGACCATGCCGAAAAAGCCACCGAGCAAGCCCTGCCCGGCGAACAGGTCGCCGACGAAATTGCCGACATGGCCGGTGTCGATGTCGCTGACGTCAAGGCGGGTCGCCGCTAGGCCTTCGTTGACCACCTCGGCAAAGGCATCGGCCATCTCCATGCCTTGCCGGTCCCAATTTTGGGAAAAATCACTTTGCCAGCCGCCCAGAATATAGGTCATCGCGTTCAGCTCCATCCGCCTGCGGGTTCGGTTATACAAGCATAGATCATCAGGCGGCGCGATGCCATCGCCCCAGCGGCCGCGCCGGAAGCCGGGCTTCCGGCGCGCGTCAGCTAGAACCGCGCCGATACTTCCAGGCCATAGGTCCGCGGCGGCGCATAGGATGACATTTCATCGTGGAAGAACACGATGATGTTGGTCCGATACAGCTTGTTGGTCAGGTTCTTGCCGAACGCCGAAACGCTCCAGTTCTTGTTCGGCATGTTGACAGTGAGACGCCCATCGAGCGTGCCATAGCCTTTTTCAAAGGTGGTATTTTCAGGCGCCCACGGCATTTTGCCCTGATAGCGATAGGCGAGGCGAGCCACGAGGGCGTCGGACCAGTCACCGAAATCGGCCGAGGCTTCGGCGCCGACGGCAATCTGGTATTTCGGCGTTCTTTGCAGCTTGTTGCCCGAATTATTGACCCCGGCGAAGATGAAGTCGTCATAGGTTGGATCGAGATAGCTGCCGTTGAGCCAGGCGTGGAAATTCCGGCTCGGGGCGACCGTGACTTCGGATTCGACGCCCTTGATCGTTGCGCTCGCGGCGTTGCTGACGATGTTGCACAGGCACGATGCGAGCGTCTGCTGGACCTGGAGATTCTTGTATTTCATCAGGAACAGCGCCGAATTCCAGCGAACAGTGTGATCGAAGAATTCCGCCTTGTAACCAACTTCGTAATTGGTGACGGTTTCGGGGTTGTAGGCGGTCGAGGCAGCGACGCCCTTCGAGGCGTTGTTCAGGAAGCCGCCGCCCTTGAAGCCGCGCGAGATGGTGGCATAGGCCATCATCGCGTCGCTCGGCGTCCAGCGCAGCGTTGCCTGCGGGGTGAAGTCGTTCCATGATTTGCTGTAAGGCGCGGTGAAATTTTCAGTCAGCGGCGTCAGCGGCGTCTTATCGAGCGGGTTGTAGCGGTCGCCGGTTGCAACGATGATGCCCTGCTGCACGCCGCTCTTTTCGTCGTGCGTGTAGCGCAACCCGACGTCGAGCTTCAGCGTGCCGGCCAGTTCATAACCGACCTGCGCGAAGAACGCATAATCCTTGTTGTGGCCTTCATCCTTCCAGGCGGATTCGCCGCTCAGCGTCGGCAGGACCAGCGATTCGCCCCAGAAGCGGTTGTTCTGCGTAACATTGCTCTTCAGGAAAAATGCCCCGGCGATCCAGCTGAACGGGCCCCCCTTGTCGATCGAGGTCACGCGAAGTTCCTGGGTGAAATAATTGCCCTTTTCCACGAACCTGACCGGCTCGGCGAACAACAGGCTGGCACCGACACTGGCCAATTCGGCTGGTGTGAAGTTGAAGCCGTTGTTCGGCCCGAGCCCGGTCTGGTCATACAGCGTGTCGGCGTTGTTGTGGCGATAGCCGGTGATGCTCGATAGCGTGGCGGTTTCGCCCAGCGTCTGCTCCATCTTGAGAATGAAGCTGTAATTGTCGCGCGTCGAACGCTGCGGTGTTGGCGCCGCATCGCCCAGATATTGCGGCCACACCGGATAGCTTTCGCGCGGCGACAAGGCGCGGCCGAGGCGTGCCTCGATCAGTTTTCGCGTTCCGGACCAGATCGTCGGGCCGGCCGGGCTGGTCGGGCTGACGACGCCGACGCGGTTGATGCCGTCGTTGCTCTCCTGCGAATAATCGGCGATGAACAGGCCCTTGAACCCCGTTCCAGCCGGTTCCCACGCCAGTTGCAGGCGACCCTGGTTCGAATCCTGGTTTTCCAGTTGGACATTGTGAAGCAGGTCGCGGGCATAGCCCGAATGCTTGATCGACTGGAACGATATGCGGCCCGACAGATCATTGGCGATGGCGCCGTTGACGAAACCGGTGATCTGGCGAAGGTTGTAATTGCCGATCGAGGCGGTGACGGCGGCCGAATTTTCCTGCGTAGGCTTGTTGCTGATGACGTTGACGGCGCCGCCGGCGACGTTCTTGCCGAGCAGCACGCCCTGCGGGCCGCGGACCACCTCGATCCGGGCGACGTCGTAGAAATTGGTGTTGAGGACGCCCGATCGGCCGACATAGACATCGTCGACGAAGGTCGAAACCGATTGATCCGCCGTCGGCCCGGTCAACCGGGTGTTGACGACGCCGCGGATGTTGATTTCATTGGCCTGGGGCGAGTTGGCGGTGAACGAAATACCGGTCATGGTCTGCGCCAGATCGGTGATCGACGTGACCCGGTTCTTGGCGAGGTTGGCGCCGGTGATGGCGGAAATCGCCAGCGGCGCGCTTTGGACATTGTCGGTACGCCGCTGCGCGGTGACGACGATGGTTTCAAGATTGGACGTGTCCGCCGCGACCGCCGCTGCGCTCGCTGGCGGCGCCTGCTGGGCGAGCGCGCTGGCCGGCAGCGCGATGCCAATCAGCGCCAATGTCGACGACGCCTGCAACAACTTCACGTATGTCATGTGTCCCTCCCCAAATGTACGAGGTGATCGTTTCACCGAATCACTTTTATACCCATACCGTTACCCATCTAAAGTCGGTGGGTTTGTTTGTGCAAGTGAAATCGGCGAGGGTGGAAGGACGAGCCTTGCGAGCGCCACAGCCATGGGGACGCCGCATGATATATGAATGTGTTGATGGAGGCTTGCCGCAGCGCCGGCTATGCCAACACCGCCGCTTGGAGGAGAGGGTGGGATTCGAACCCACGGTACCTTTCGGCACAACGGTTTTCGAGACCGTCCCAATCGACCACTCTGGCACCTCTCCTCGAAAAGGCTGACGTGCGAACACGCGCGGTCGAAGCGCGGGCCTATAGCCGAGACTTCGGGGGGTTGCCAAGCCTTATGCTGGGCCAACAGCGCCATGGGCTTCCCGAAA
>JAYUUE010000219.1:0-11495 GCA_043754785.1 Polymorphobacter sp.
GCACAGGCAAAACGATGGTCACGCGGCGCGACATGAAGCGCAAGCACCTCGCCGCAGCCCGTTGCTGTCGAAGCGGCGGCGGGCGACACCAGGATGCGCCGACCAACGGCATCACCACAACCCGGCGCACTGACGGGCACCGAGCCCGTGTAAATATCGCCAAGCCCGATGAGCCAATCGAGCGGCGGCGGCAGCGAGGCGGGCGCATTGTCCATGCCGAATACAGAGCAAGCTTTGTGCCAACCAGCCGTTAGTTATCGGAGTCCGTCATATTTGGCGGCTTTTCGCCGTTGGACCGGCAAAGAGCTGCCGGCAGGCCTATCGAGGCGTCAAAAAGCTGACACCTCACGTCAAAAATTTGACGGTCTGGCGTCAAAAAACTGACGCGAGCCCCGTGATGCTACCCCTGTAACGCTACCGCCTGTGTTGCCGAAACAACCTCGTCGCGCACCGTGGCCACGATCGTCCCCCCGCCCAGCACCTGGCTGCCGCGATAGGCCACCGCCGCCTGCCCCGGCGCCACGCCGAGCAAGGGCGCGCCGAAATCGATACTGTCCCCCACCCAGCGCGCCGGCGCCAGCGCCGCCAAGGACCGCACCTTGACGCGCAAATCGCCGCTGAGATCGCCTAGTATGTTGATATCCTCAACCCGGGCGCCCACCACTGCCAGCGCCGCACGCGGCCCGGCCACCACAAGATTCGCCCCTGCATCGATTGCCACCACATACAGCGGCTCCGGCGACCCGCCGATATCCAGCCCGCGCCGCTGCCCCACGGTGAAGCGATGAATGCCGCGGTGCCTGCCGATCACCCGCCCGCGCGTGTCGACAATATTACCCGGCGTCGCCAGTTCCGGCCGCAAGCGCTCGACGACCGTTGCATAATCGCCGCCGCCGACGAAGCAAATGTCCTGACTGTCGGGTTTTGCCGCCACGCCGAGGCCAAAACGCTCCGCCTGCCGACGCACCTCGGGCTTCGACAGCGCCCCCAGCGGGAAGCGCAAATAATCGAGCTGCGCCCGTGTCGTCGTCCACAGGAAGTAACTCTGGTCCTTGGCCGGATCGGCACCGCGATGCAGCTCGGCGCCATCCGCTCCCATGATCCGCTGCACATAATGCCCGGTCAGCAGCGCCGCACAGCCGAGCTGTTGCGCCAGCGCGAGCAAGTCGGTGAACTTCACCGTCTTGTTGCACTCGACACATGGCACCGGGGTCTGGCCGCGCGCGTAACTGTCGGCAAAGGCCGTCATCACCGCGTCCCGAAATCGCGTCTCCATATCGATCACATAATGCGCGATGCCCAGGCGTTCCGCCACGGCGCGCGCGTCCCTGATGTCTGCCCCCGCGCAACAGGCGCCCGGCCGCGCTGCCGCCGCGCCGCTATCGTATAGCTGCAACGTCACGCCAACCACGTCGCAGCCGGCTTCGACGGCAAGGGCCGCAACCACCGAACTATCGACACCGCCTGACATCGCCACCGCAACGCGGCGGCCGGCCAGCGCCGCCAGCTGGGTCAATTCGGGGTTGATCATCATAGCCCGCGCATACGCTTCCGGCTTGCCACCGTCCACTGTGCAACCGCCGACCATGCTCAACCGTAATTAACCAAGCCGCGGTTTAGCCGGCGCGTCCCGGCGCCGTGAAAGCGGTTGGGGACTGACGTGTCAAAAGCAAGGGTCTGGACAATGGAGGTGACAAGCAGCGTTGCTGGGGAAACGACCAAAGCTTTGGCGCAAGCCGATGAATTGCCGCCGATCGACACCAAACGCTGGGTGGCACGCCGCAAGGCTGCTGTGCTCGCCGCCATTGATGCAGGCGTTCTGACCTTCGCCGAAGCCTGCACCCGTTACCACATCAGTGAAACCGAATTGCGGCTGTGGGAACGCGCCGTGCATTTTGCCGGTGTCCCGGGCCTTCGTGTGACGCGTGTGCAGATTTATCGCCCGGTTTTCGAAGGCAAGGTTGCGCGGTGACTTCGGTCTATCCCTTTTCCAGCGGAATCCATCGCAGGCATCTTTACCTTTATGACCAAAACGCTTTAACTACCTCTGGAATAATCGCACACCCGGGTCAGCGGGCTGTGGATGCATTGTTCCAGGAGAGTGCGACGATGCGAATTCTGCTTATCGAAGATGATCGGGCCATGGCCCGTACTATCGAGTTGATGCTCGATGAAGCCGGATTTGAGCATGAAACCGCCGGAAACGGTGAGTCAGCGCTGGAATTTGCCCGTACATATGAATTCGATGCCATTTTACTTGATCTGACACTGCCCGATATTCACGGTCACGAAGTGCTCAAGCGACTGCGCCTGCTGCGCGTGACGAGCCCGGTGCTGATCCTGTCAGGTGATGCCGAAACGACGACCAAGGTGACCGGCTTTGGTGCCGGCGCCGACGACTATGTCACCAAGCCATTCGACAAGGCCGAACTTTTGGCGCGCATGCACGCGCTGGTGCGGCGCAGCCAGGGCCATGCCCAGTCGTTGATCGTCACCGGTCCGGTCGAAATCGATCTTGCCGCGCGTACTGTTGCCGTCGACGGCCACCGCGTCTCGCTCACCGGCAAGGAATATGCGATTCTGGAAATGCTGTCACTGCGCAAGGGCATGACCGTCGCCAAGGAAATGTTCCTGACTCATCTCTACGGCGGTCGCGACGAACCCGGACTGAAGATCATCGACGTCTTCATCTGCAAATTGCGCAAGAAGCTGTTCCTTGCCGGCGCACCCGCCTCGGGCTGCATCGAGACCGTTTGGGGTCGCGGCTACTCGCTCCGAGATCCCCAAGCCGACCGCATCGTCGAAGTCGCGTAACCTTCTCCCTCCCCCCACCTGCAAAGCTGGTAGAGTGGGGGGCTCGCGAAAGTGAGCGGGGTGGGCGCTGGGGCTTGTAGGCGAACGCGCTAATCCCCACCCCGCCGCTGCGACAGTCCTCGCACGATCCCGCGCAGCGACCGCACCTCCCCGGTGGTGAACTCGGGCCGCGTCAGCAAATTGCGCATCAACAACTTCGCCGCCGCCGCTCGCCCTGGCACCGGATTGTAATAGCCATTGGCACGCAACTGGTCGTCAACCGCCGCGATCAACCCTTCGAGTTCCTCATGCGGCGCCGGCCCATCATGGTTGACCAGCACGTCGCACGCGACCTCGCGGCCCTGCCGGAACCATTCATACGCCGTGACGATGACCGCCTGCGCCAGATTTAACGACCCGAAGTCTGGATTGACCGGGATGGTCAATATGGCGTGGGCCACCGCCAGGTCTTCGGTTTCCAACCCGGTCCGCTCGGGCCCGTACATCAGGCCGCTCTGCCCGCTCAGTCCGTGAAATTCGCGCGCCGCCGCTTCGGGCGTCAACACCCGCCGCGTCAATTCGCGTCCGCGCATCGTCGTTGCAAAGATCAAACCCAACCCGGCGCAGGCATCGGCCACCGTCTCGAACACCTGCGCCTCGGCCAACACGACATCGGCGCCACTCGCGGCCGGGCCGGCATCGGGGTTCGGCCAGCCATCGCGGGGGGCAACCAGCCGCAGATCGGTCAATCCGAAATTGAGCATGGCGCGCGCACAGGCGCCGATGTTCACACCGAGTTGCGGCCGCACGAGAATGACGGCGGGGGGAGTCATCGCGTGCTTTTCCTTCCCCCTGAGAGGGAAGCACGACAAATCCTCATCCCTGCGCGTCTCGCGGCGCTTGATCGCTCAGCCCACCGACAAACGTCTCGAAATCCTTGGCTTCGCTGAAATCCCGATACACGCTGGCAAAGCGAATATACGCCACCGGATCAAGCGCCTGCAGCCCCTCCATGACCATTTCGCCGACTTGGCCCACTTCAATTTCGGCATCGCCCATCGATTCGAGACGCCGCACCACGCCATTGACCATGCGCTCGATCCGCTCGGGCTCCACCGGGCGTTTTCGGCAGGCGATTTCGATCGACCGGGCCAATTTGTCCCGGTCGAAGACTTCGCGCTTGCCAGACTTCTTGATGATGACCAGATCGCGCAGTTGAATGCGCTCGAATGTCGTGAAGCGACCGCCGCACGCCGGACACTGTCGACGTCGGCGGATCGCGGCGCCATCTTCGGTCGGCCGCGAATCCTTCACCTGGCTGTCGTCATTGCCGCAAAACGGGCAGCGCATCAGCTTTACTTGGTGCCCGGCGGTGGCAAGCTGCCGCCATCCTTCTTGGTAATGGTGCGCAAATAGCCCAGCCCGCCGCCGATAATCGCCCCAAGGATCGGCCCGATGATCGGCAATGGAATAGAAATGACCGCACCAGCGGCCGCGCCAACCGCAACATTTCGCGCCGCTGTGTTCGGAATTTTCGCCTTGGCCGAATCGGCGGCCTTGTGCGCGAAATCGACTGCCTGCTTGCCAAAATCGCTATCCAGTGCCTTCTTGCCCAATTCGCTGTCGGCAATCTTCCGGCCCATTTCGCCGGCTGTTGCAAAGGCCTGGTCGGTCGCGTCGGCAACCTTCTTGCCGGTGTCGGTCTCGATGAACTTGGCGCCGGCCTTCAGCGCCTCGTCACCAAGCTTCTCAGCCTTCGCTGCGAAATCATCGGGTTTGCCGTCGTTCATGTGCGTTTCCTTCAGTTGCCGGGATAAATCGGGAAGCGCGCGCACAGCGCCCGCACCCGCACATTGACGGCCTTTTCCACCGCCGTATTGCCCTCGGCGCCATTGGCCGCCAACCCATCGAGCACATCGGCGATCATGTCGCCAATCGCTGCAAACTCGCTCTGGCCAAAGCCTCGCGTTGTGCCCGCCGGTGATCCAACGCGGATGCCGCTGGTCTTGGTCGGCGGCAGCACATCGAACGGCACGCCATTCTTGTTGCAGGTGATACCGGCGCGCTCCAGCGCCTCATCGGCTTCCTTGCCGTTGATGCCCTTGGGCGTCAGGTCGATCAGCGCCAGATGCGTGTCGGTGCCGCCGGCCACTACCGCACAGCCGCGGTCTCTCAGCTTCGCCGCCAGCGTCTGGGCATTGGCGACGACCCGGACAGCATAATCCTTGAAATCCGGCTCCATCGCTTCGCCGAACGCCACTGCCTTGGCGGCAATCACGTGCATCAACGGCCCGCCCTGCATCCCCGGAAACACCGCGCTGTTGAATTTCTTGCCCAACGCCTCGTCGTTACTGAGGATCATGCCGCCGCGCGGGCCCCGAAGCGTCTTGTGCGTCGTCGTTGTCACCACATCGGCGAACGGCAACGGCGACGGGTAGATGCCGGCGGCAACCAGTCCCGCGAAATGCGCCATATCGACCATAAGCTTCGCACTAACCTTGTCGGCAATCGCCCGGAAGCGCTCGAAATCGATGATGCGGGGATAGGCCGAGCCGCCAGCGATGATCAGCACCGGCTTATGCGCGACGGCCAGCCGCTCGACTTCGTCATAATCGATCAGATGATCCTCGCGGCGCACGCCATATTGCACCGCGTTGAACCATTTGCCGCTCATCGATGGTGCCGCGCCGTGCGTCAGATGCCCCCCTGCATCGAGGCTCATCCCCAAAATCGTCTCACCCGGCTTGACCAGCGCCAACATCACCGCGCCATTAGCTTGCGCGCCGGAATGCGGCTGCACATTGGCATAAGCGCAGTGGAACAGCGCCTTGGCGCGATCGATCGCCAGCGTTTCCACAGCGTCCGACGGCGCACAGCCCTGATAATAGCGTTTGCCCGGATAACCTTCGGCATATTTGTTAGTGAACACCGATCCCTGCGCCTCAAGTACCGCCCGCGACACGATGTTTTCCGAAGCGATCAGTTCGATCTGGTTCTGCTGGCGATCAAGTTCCGCGGCCACGGCCGTTGCTACCGCTGCATCGGCCGCTGCCAGATGCGTATCGAAAAATCCGGTCGGCAATGTCTCGGTCACCAAAACAGGGTTGCTGCTCATCAGAAAATCTCCTCGATATGGCCGGGGGTCAACTTGGCGACCCGCCCGGCGTGGCGGCCACCGGCAAAGCTGGCGGCCAGAAACTGGCTCAAGCAATCGCGCGCCACATCAAGCCCGATGATGCGACTGCCCAGCGCCAACACATTGGCGTCATTGTGCTGCCGCGCCAGCCGCGCCATCAGGCCCGAAGTGCACAGCGCCGCGCGCACGGCCGGGTTGCGATTGGCCGCAATCGCAATGCCGATGCCCGACCCGCAGATCGCGACCCCCAGCGTCGCCCTCCCTTCGGCAATCGCTTCACCCAGTTTGAACCCATAGTCGGGATAGTCCACCGACGCTTCGCTGTTCGGCCCCAGATCGATCACCCCATGCCCGAGTCCTCGCACTTCATCGATAAGCATCGCCTTCATGGCAACACCGGCGTGATCAGAGGCAAAGGCGACAATAGGCATGGGCGATATCCAACCCTGGGCGGCAGCCGTTCCCCTAACGCGGAGCGAGGATTCGAGCAATCGAATTGGCGCCGGACGCTATTCGAACGTCAGATCACCGCTCGCCGGCTCCTCGAAATGCCGCGCCACGTCCTCGTCGCTCACATCCTCCAGCCGCGCCGGCGACCAAAGGGGCTTGCGGTCCTTGTCGAGCAATTGCGCCCGCACCCCTTCGAAGAAATCATGGCCATTCCTGATTTCGCAAACCATCCGGTATTCGGCAATCAGCGCGTCCTCGATACTGGCATTGGCTGCCGACCGCAGTCCGGCCAGCGTCAACTTGCATGATGTCGGCGACATGGTGCGGATGATTGCTGCCTGCGCCTGCGCCCAAGCATCGCCCTCGGCCAGGCTGGCGAGGATCGCTTCCACCGTATCGTGCCCGAAGTGGAAATCGATGCCATCCCTGAGCGCCGGCAAGCTCGTCAACCCGGCACTGCCATCGAGCATCTCCAATATGTCGCCCACCGGCTCGGTATTTTCGCTTAGCAGCTCGCGCAGCACGTCAAGCCGGTCCGACGGAACATAATGCGTCGCAATCCCGGCATAGATGCAATCCGCCGCCTTCAACCGCGCACCTGTCAGCGCCAGCCACGTCCCGATTTCCCCCGGTAGCCGCGCCAGCGCGTGGGTGCACCCTACATCGGGGATCAGGCCGATGCCGGTTTCGGGCATGGCAAACAGCGTCCGCTCGGTTGCCACCCGGAAGGGCCCGTGGATCGAAAGCCCGACACCGCCGCCCATCGTCACGCCATCCAGTATCGCCACATAAGGCGTCGGAATCCGCGCAATCGCTTGATTCATCCGGTATTCGTCGTGGAAAAACCCTTCATACAGCGCCTTGTCCTCGCGCCCGCGCCGCGCCAGCAGTGCCACGTCACCACCGGCACAAAACGCCTTGTCGCCGGCGCCTTCGATGACAATGCGTTCCACATCGGGGTCGGCAGCGCCATTGAACAGCGCCCGGTGGATCGTCCGCGCCATCGCCAGGTTGAGCGCGTTGAGCGCCTCGGGCCGGTTCAGTGTCAGCCATAGCGCCCGCCCGCGCCGCTCAACCAATAATTCCGCCGGCGTGCTGATATCAGTCATTTGCGCTCCACAAGGTTTGCACTTGCCGGCATCGGCAGCGGCACCGCGCTCGTTGTCAGCCGTGCCAGCAGATTGCCGGCTTCATCGGTCAGATCGGCTTCCATGAATGCAATGCGCTTGCCCAACTTGATGCACCGCCCGTCGGCATACAAGGGCACCCCGGCGCGCGCCGGCGCAAAAAAACTGGCTTTAAGCTCAATTGTCGGGATGCCGATGCGTTCCCCCGATTTCACGATCGCCGCGAACGCTGCCGCATCATCGAGCATTGCCACGACGATTCCGCCCTGGACATTGCCCATCGGGTTGCAGCATTCGGGCCGCGGCTGGAATCGCATCCGCACCCGGCCGGCGGCACTATCGACTTCAAGCAGTTCCTGGCCCAGCAGATCGGCGGTCGGCGGCACGAACCGCGTCATGTGCTCCAGCAATTCGGCGTCGGTCATGGCCACTCAAAGGATCTCCGTCGTTGCAAGACCAAAGCCTTGGAGTGCCGGGCCCAGTGCGTCAACACGCGCATCCGCCCGCGTGAACACCGCGCGGCCCGGCGCCATGGCGCCCCCGGATGCCGGCCCAGCAGATCCCTGCACCAGGCCCAGCAGCTTCGCCACCCGCCGCGCAATCCCCGCACCGCCATCAACAAAGCCCAGCGGGCGCGGTGCCGCTGCCGCCAGTTCCGCCGCCAGCAACGGAAAATGCGTGCACGCCAGCACCACCACATCGATCCGCTCCCCGCCCGGCTGATCGAGCAGTCCGGCCAGTTCCGGCGCCACATCGGCGGCGGTTACGGTTTCGCCGGCCAACTTGGCCTCCGCCAATTCAACCAGCCGCGCCGACCCGTGGCGCAGCACAAGGCAATCACTGGCGAATTCCGCCGACAACCGGTCGACATAGGGCTGACGAACCGTCGCCTGCGTGCCCAGCACCCCGATGACCCGGGTCAACGAAGCTTCAGCCGCAGGCTTGATCGCCGGCACCGTCCCGACAATCGGCAAGTCCAGCGCCGCGCGCACATGGCCCAGCGCAATCGTCGAGGCGGTATTGCAGGCGATGACCACCAGCCGCGGCCTATAGCGTTCCACCAGCCGCCCGAGCAGCGCCGGCACCCGTGCCGCAATCTCGGCTTCGGCTTTGATGCCATAGGGAAAGCCGGCATTGTCGGCGGCATAAACCACTGGCAACCATGGCAAAAGGGCGTGTATCGGAGCCAGTACCGACAGGCCACCAACGCCGGAGTCGAAAACGAGAATGGGCTGGCTCATGCCACAGTGGTTAGCGAAGCAGCCGGCGTCCGCCTAGGGTGTGGCAACCTCTCACGTCATTACAACCGCAGCGGCCCCGGTTTGCACCAGCGCCGCCATCGCCAGCAGCGCCGCAACCGCGCCGACAGTCAGGATCAGCCGCAAACGCGTATACCAGGCCGGCAACCCCAATGATCCAGCATCCCAGACAAACTGCAGCCCGAACAGCGCCGCCATGGCCACCAGTTGCGCGTGTCGATCGAGCCAAGTGGCCAGCAGCAACGTCAACCCCGCCAGTGTCGGCAACATCGACAGGCTGATGACACCGAGCCGCGGCTGCGGTCGCGCGGCCTCCTGCCCCCACCGCGCGCCGCCCAGGAACGACAGGATCAGCGCGCCATAAATCACCGGCACCAACCCCAATATGCCGGCATGCGCCGGACTGACGCCGGAAACCAACGGCGGCAAGAAAAAGGGGATCAGGCCCAAAATGCCGTAAACCAGTACGCTGCGCGGAATTGCAATCGTCACAAGGGCACCGGTCCTGATCTGGCAGACATACGGCGGGTTTAGTCGCGGCTGCCGTTCGGTGTCGATGAGGCGGTTCGGCGCGGTTGCATAGTGGCCACGTGACTCCCTCGCGCACCCGCGCTAAATCCGCCGGCATGACCGCATCTTATCCCGCCACCCGCCTCCGCCGCACCCGCGTCGCCCCGTGGAGCCGCGCGCTCCATGCTGAAAACACGCTGTCGCCGGCCGACCTGATCTGGCCGATCTTCGTTACTGAAGGCCGCGGCGTTATCGACCCGATCAATACCATGCCCGGCGTCAATCGCCTGTCGGTGGACAGGCTGGCGTCAGCCGCCAACGAGGCCGTCGCCCTCGGCATCCCCTGCATCGCGCTGTTCCCCAACACGCAAGGGCATCTGCGGACGGAAGACGGCAAGGAAGCGCTCAACCCCGACAATCTCGTCTGCCAGGCGATCAAGGCCTTGAAGGACGCCCAGCCCGGCCTCGGCGTGCTGGTCGATATAGCGCTCGATCCTTACACCAGCCATGGCCATGACGGACTGATGCACGCCGATGGCCGCATCCTCAACGATGTGACGGTCGAGGTGCTGGTCGGCCAGTCGCTCAACCAGGCCCGCGCCGGCGCCGATGTCATTGCGCCGTCGGACATGATGGACGGCCGCGTCGCCGCCATCCGCGCCGGGCTGGAGGCCGAAGGCTTTCACGAGGTCCAGATCATGGCCTATGCCGCCAAATATGCATCGGCGTTCTACGGCCCGTTCCGTGATGCCGTCGGCAGTAGCGGCTATCTGAAGGGCGACAAGCGAACCTATCAGATGGACCCTGCCAACAGCCGCGAGGCACTGCGCGAAGTCGCACTCGACATCGCCGAAGGCGCTGATTCGGTGATGGTCAAACCGGGGATGCCGTATCTCGATATCATCCGCATGGTGCGCGATCGCTTCGACGTGCCGGTGTTCGCCTATCAGGTCAGCGGTGAATATGCGATGATGGAGGCCGCCGTCGCCGCCGGCGTGCTCGATCGGGACCGCGCCGTCCTCGAAACCCTGCTCGGCTTCAAACGCTCCGGTTGCTCCGGCGTGCTGACCTATTTCGCGCCACTGGCGGCAAAGCTGCTTTCTTAAAACTCCTCTCCCCTTGAGGGAGAGGTCGAGAGACGGCGAAGCCGGCCCGGGTGAGGGGTCCCCAGTTTCGGCTCGACTCCCATGACTCGCACCACCCACGCCCGCGCGTCGCTTTCCTCACCACCACGTTAAACTCATCCACAGCGGCTTGCGGCGCGCCGCCTGCCCGTCTACGCGAGCCCAGTTATGGCTTCGGTGTTCGACAGAGTCCTGCCGAACCGGCAACGGGAACGCCTCAGCGGCCGCGCCCTGGCCTTCATCATCGTCGTCCTCGTCCACCTGTTGCTCGCCGGCGTGCTGCTGCTGCTCACCCCCGACAAGCCGCAACCGCACAATAACGATACCCCCAATGTCTTCATCCTGCTCCCGGACCCTACCCCCCAGCGCCAGCGCAAGCCGGCGCCAAAGGCCCGCCCGCCGGCCTCCAAGGCGCTGACCAGAACCCCGGTGCCGCCGCCGAAAAAGCCCGAACCACCGGCCAAGCCCGTGGTCTTCGGCGATCTCGCCTACAACGCCTTTGATATCGCCAAAATCCCCAGCGCCGCCGCGGCCAGCACCGCCGACGCAGGGGTGGGGGCCGACAGCGATGCCGCCGCCGGCGTCGGCACCGGCCCCGGCGGCGTCACCCTCTATAATGCCGAATGGCAGCGCGAACCGACCCACGCCGAGCTGAGCTTCTACATGCCCAAGGGCCTGCCCGACGACAGCTGGGGCATGATCGCCTGCAAGACGGTGGCGCGCAACCTGGTCGAGGACTGCCAGCCGCTCGACGACTGGCCGCATGGCTCGGGCATCGCCCGCGGCCTCGTAAACGCCGCCTGGCAGTTCAAGGTCCGCCCGCCGCGGATCAACGGCAAGCCCGAAATCGGCAGCTGGGTGCGGATCAGGATCGACTTTTCGTCGAAAGCGCCGAAGGACGACTAGCCCCAATACCGTTCATTTAGCATGATAACCGACTCATTGTCGCCATAATTTGGGATTCTTCTGCCGACCGGGCCGGGGGAGCACGAGCATGACGGGCAAGGTCGCAGTACTACCTTCGGGCAGCCGCATCACGGATTTCATCAGTTTTGGGATTCTGGCGCGCGCCTTCCCGATTGCGAAGGTTCACGAA
>JAYUUE010000220.1:0-3763 GCA_043754785.1 Polymorphobacter sp.
GTCGTTGCGGTGATCGTCGCCAGTCTCGGACGTCCGGAGGCACTCGCCGACTTGCTCGAGTCGCTGGCCCAGCAGACCCTCGTGCCTGATCGTATCATCCTGTCGGTTACCGTCCCCGACGATGGCCCGCTGAACATGTCGAGCCATCCCAACGCTGATTTGGTCATTTCTCCCAAGGGTTCCTGCGCCCAGCGCAATGCCGCGCTTGTGCATTTGGGTGCGGATGCGGACGTCGTCATGTTCCTCGATGACGACTTTCTCCCGTCCCGCTTCGCCCTCGAGCGAGCGGTGGACCTGCTCGAACAACACCCTGACCTCGCCGGCGCCACCGGCCACTTGGTCGCGGACGGCATTCATGGGCCGGGGTTGTCGCTGGCGGAAACGCGCAAGATGATCGCCACCTATGACAACCAGCCCGCCCCGCCGATCGATCCGTCACACGACCTGCGCGGACTTTACGGTTGCAACATGGTTTTCCGTGCCAGCGCCATCGCCGACCTCCGCTTCGACGAGCGCCTACCGCTCTATGGCTGGCAGGAAGACATCGATTTTGCCGCGCGCGCACGTCCGCATGGCCGGATCGTCAAGACCTTCGCCTTCGCCGGAGTCCATCGCGGGCTCAAGAGCGGGCGATCGCCCGGCGTTCGCGTTGGTTATTCGCAGGTCGTCAATCCGATCTATCTCGTGCGCAAGGGGACAATGGACGCGCGCTATGCCCGCAAGATCATCCTGCGCAACGTCGTCGCCAATCATCTGCGCGTGTTCCGGCCCGAAGCCTGGGTTGACCGGGGCGGACGCCTGCGCGGCAACTGGCTGGCAATGCTCGACCTGCTGCGCGGCCGCTCGCGTCCGGAGCGCATTCTGGAACTCTAGGCAGCGAGCACGGGTTTTTTGCGGGACACGGGGTTCGACCACGGCGATTTGCCGGCGCTCGCGTCGCGGCGGAACAGGAAGAACAGGCCGACCGAGCCCCAGTCGTCGACATGGACGCATTGGAAGCGCTCGATGCCGGAACGCGCGAGCATCTCGATGATCCGCTCGGTGCGATAGAGGTTCATTTCCATCGCCGGGCTGTTCCACGGCCGCCGCTTGGCCAGATTGCCGGCGATGCGCAGCACGCGGTTGCGCTTCATCGCATTGCGCGCCGCTGCAGCGTAGCGGCCGGAGGCCGGCGCGATCGTCATGTGCAAGGCACCGATCCCGCCTGGTGCGACCGCTTCGATCAGCTTCTCGATGATCGGCTCGCCCACCGCCACGGGGATGTGCTGAAGGACGATGTAGGTGTGGACCAGGTCGAAACCGCGAGGCGGAAGCGCGTGAGCGTCGAGCGAATTACGATAATCGACGTTGGTGAGGGCGCTCTGGCCCGCGTTCCGCTCCGCCTCGGCGAGCATGCCCGGCGCGACATCGAGCCCGATCACATGGTCGAACTCAGCCGCCAGCGCCTGCGTGATGCGGCCGACCCCGCAGCCGAAATCGAGCGCCTTGCCGGTCGCGAATTCGCCAAACCCGTCCCTCAGCACCTGGAGCAGCAGGTCGACATGGCGCTCCCCGGACACAAAGAATTTGCGCCGCATGTCGGCGCTCAACGTACGCCCCTGATACCGCGCGTCGGACAGAACGCCAAAGTAAGGGTCGGTTTCGCCGAAGCGCTTCCAGTCGGTGGCCGCATCATGTTGGAGCATTGTCAGGCCTTGGTCCCGTTCATCGGCGCCGAAGAGAGAATATCGCCGAGCGCCGTCCGCCACTGGTCGCGAATGACCGACAGATCGAACCGCGAGATTGCGTCCTGCAGAAGGGCCATGCGGCGGCTGCGATCGCCATCGTTCATGAACGCCAAGGTCCGCATCCCCGCAGCGATCTCGGCGGTCTCGTCGGCATCCGCCAGCAACGCGCCCTCGCCCGCCACTTCTTCGAGCACGCTGCCCCGGGTCACCAGCGGAACCGCGCCGCGCGCGACCGCCTCCGCGACGGGCATCCCGAAGCCCTCGAGTTGGCTGACTAGGACGAAGCCAAGGGCGTTCGCATAGAGCCAGCTCAACTCCGCGTCGGCGACATAGCCAAGCCGAACGGCCCCTGGCGTCGTATCGGCGATGTCGCGCACGGACTCGAACCCGGATTCCCACCCCCCGCACAGGACATAGTCGATGCCCGCTTCTGCCAGTCCCGATTGCGCATAGGCTTCGATGCAGCGACGCTGGTTCTTGCGATGACCCAAGGTGCCGACAGTGAGCAGGAACGGGCGTTCGATGACCGGAACGGGCCGCGGCGCGGTGTGGACTGCGCCGGTGCGGATCGCGGGATAGATGCACCGCACACTGGCCGGCGCACAATCATAATACGTTTCAAACGCCGCCCGCGATGCCTCGCTGACAAAGATCAGATGCGGACCGACCCGCGCGATCTCGGCATAGATGCGCTGGTAGATCCGGCACACTTCGGCATTGGACAATTGTGGATGCGTGATCGGGCCAAGGTCATG
Source organism: Polymorphobacter sp. (assembly GCA_043754785.1). Lineage (GTDB taxonomy): Bacteria > Pseudomonadota > Alphaproteobacteria > Sphingomonadales > Sphingomonadaceae > Sandarakinorhabdus. The sequence goes on from JAYUUE010000220.1 coordinate 2,483, forward strand.
GATGAGCACTGCGTCGTGCGGGCGAAGAATCGTCGATGGAATGGTGAAGGGGTCGAGATGGAGCAAAGGTCGCTCTGATCGACGACGCGGCACGATCCGCATCACGCCGCCCAGCGTGTGGGCCTTGATGTGTTTATGTTGTAGGCGGCCAACGACCCGCCCGGTCAGTCCAGCGGGCGGCGCAGGGCGCGGGCGCATCCAGTAATAGACATCGCCGATCGGAAGGTCGGACTGTTCGATGAGGTCCTGCCCAATGAAATATTTGCCGGTGCGGTTGTGGATCGCGAGCGAAAAATCGACGTCGATCCGGTCGCTTGCCGCTTGGCGGGGGCGCATCAGCATCAGGCGGCCGCGCGCTCGATCAGGGGCGGGAAAGCGCGATCGGGCGATCGGACTCCGTCGAGGACGGCGAGCAGGCGCTGCGCGGCGCGACGCCAGGTAAAATGGCCGGCGTGCACCCTCCCCGCGCCCGAGCGAGCTAGCCATAATTGCTCGTCGGCGGCGAGTGCCAATATTGCCGCGATCCAGGCTGCCGTCGATCCCGGCTCGGCATGGAGCGCGGCCTCGCCGCAGACCTCGGGCAACGACCCGCACGGGGCGACGACCGCCGGACAGCCGACCCGCATCGCTTCGAGCGGCGGCAGGCCGAATCCTTCGGTGGTCGACGGAAAGGCCAGGCACAGGGCGGTTTCGTACAGCGCGCGCAACTCCCCGTCATCAACCCGCCCCGCCAGCACGACATTGTCGCGCAGCATGGCGCCGAACGCGTCGCGTGCCGGACCATCGTCGCCAATGAGCACGAGCTTCAGATGGCGCATCGACGGGTCTGCAAACGCCCTCAGCAGCAGGCGGATATTCTTGTGCTTCTGGGTCGAGGCAAGCGCGACGACATAGGACTTGCGAGCCAGGCCGAGGCGATCGAGGATGTTGGGCTGGCCGGGCGTCGCGAGGATATGGTCGACGCCATTGTAGACGACGCTGACCCGGTCGGGCGGCGCGAGGCCCAGCTCGACGAGCTGCCGCTTCGAAAACTCCGACACGGTCAGGATGTGACGGTGGCGCCGGGCGATCTGTGGCTGGACCAGGCGATACCAAGCGGCGAACGCCGGCCGGTAGGAATCGGGGGTGGTATGGATCTGGGCGTCGTGGATCATCGTCACCGCGTTGGTCGCCGCGACCGGGCCGATGTTGCACAGGTTGAGCAGCAGTCGACCGCGTGCCGCCACCGGCAAGGACAGCTGCTCCCACGGCACACCGCGAAGGGGCCCGATTGCGCGACAT
>JAYUUE010000221.1:0-3761 GCA_043754785.1 Polymorphobacter sp.
GGTTCGGAGTTTCTGCCCAAGCTCGATGAAGGCAATATCTGGTTGACGGTGCAGCTGGCGCCATCGGCGGCAATGGCGACGACGCGCAAGGTCGAAGCCAATATCCGCAATATCATGCTCAGCTATCCCGAGGTCCGCCAGGTGACGTCGGAAACCGGCCGGCCCGATGATGGCACTGACGCCAAGGGCCCATCGAGCCTGCAAATGCTGATCGACCTGAAACCGCGCGGCGAATGGCGCGCGAAATTCCCGACCAAGGAGGCGCTGGAGAACGACATGCGCAGCCACGTCGATTTCATGCCCGGCGTGCCGACCAATTTCAGCCAGGTCATCGAGGACAGCGTCGAGGAAAGCCTGTCGGGGGTGAAAGGCGAGATTTCGGTCAAGATATTCGGGCCGGACCTCGCGGTGCTCGAAGCATTGGCGGACCGCACATCGCGGGTCATCGCGGCCGTGCCCGGCGCCGCCGATGTAGCCGCGATCAAGGTCGGCGGGCAAACCGAGTTGCGCGCCGTGCTCGACCGCGCGGCGATGGCGCGGCTCGGCCTTAACCCCGGGGATGCCAATGCGGCGATCCAGGCAGCGTTCGGCGGCGCCGTGGTCGGCGCGGCGTATGAAGGCGACCGCAAGTTCGACATTGTGGCGCGCTTCGACGAGGGCCAGCGTGATGCCGCCGACGATCTGGGGCAGTTGCAAATCCCTCTGCCCGCCGGCGGCACTGTGTCACTGGGAGAAATCGCCCAAATCGACGTGCGCATGGGCGCCTCGCGGATCAGCCGCGAAGGCGGTGGCCGCAACGTCGCGGTCAAGGCCAATGTGTCGGGGCGTGACCAGGGCGGCTTTGTCACCGATGCGCAAAAGGCCGTGGCGGCGCAGGTCAAGCTGCCCGCCGGCTATCGCATGACATGGGGCGGCCAGTTCGAAAACCAGCAACGCGCCATGAAGCGGCTGTCGATCATCGTGCCGATCGCGCTGCTAGGCATTTTCGCGCTGCTGTTCGGGGCTTTCAAATCGGTGCGCTTTGCCGCCGTTATTCTCGCCATGGTACCGTTCACCATGATCGGCGGCATGGCGGCGCTGGGGATGGCCGGGCTGCATCTATCGGTGTCGGCGGCGGTCGGTTTCATCGCCGTTGTCGGCATTTCGGTGCAGAACGGTGTCGTCATGCTCGAACATGTGACGACGCTGATCAGCGAGGGGATGTCGATCAACAAGGCCATCATCGAAGGCCCGGTTGACCGGTTGCGGCCGATCCTGATGACGGCGCTGATGGCAGGGCTGGGGCTGTTGCCGGCGGCGCTGTCGACAGGCATCGGCTCGGAAACCCAGCGGCCATTTGCCTGTGTGATCGTCGGCGGTATTGTTTCGGCGACGCTTTTGATGCTGGTGCTGTTGCCGCTCGCGCTGCGGCGGCTGAGCCGCAGCGACGACGCAGCGCAGGAGCTAGCGGCGGTTTGAGGTCGTGCGCGCTAGCGAAAATTGTCGGCGTAGGCCTGCAATTTGAGCGTCGCCGGCCCCAGCGGCACGACTTCAACGGCAAGGCCCTGCGTTGCCGCATAGGCCAGCGCCGCGTCCTGCGTGTCGAAGTGCAATTGAATTTGCGTTTCAGTGGCGCTCGACCCCGGCCAGCCAGTCAGCGGATCGGGTTTCTGCGGCTCATTGCGCTCGATTTCGAGCAGCCATTGCCCGGTGCGCGCCCGACCGGACTGCATGGCGCTTTTGGGGCGCTGGTAGAGGCGAGCAAGCATGATCTGGTCTTCGTCTATCCGCCATGGATGTTCAAGCAATGAAACTATCGCTGGGGCTGACGGAATATCGTTGGAGGCTGGCTCAATACGCTCTTGCAATGGCGAACTCGATCGTTTCGATCAGCGCGGTCTTCGCAGGGCCACCTGGAAAACCGGCAATGGCATCGATGGCGCGCGCACCATATAGCCGGGCCCGTGCCATCGTGTCCTCCACGGCGCGACTGCTGCTCAGCAACGTCAACGCCCGTGCCAGTTCGGCGTCGCCCGCTGCACGCCCGCTCATTGCCTCGCGCCAGAATACCCGCTCATCCACGTTGCCGCGAGCATAGGCCAGGATTACTGGCAGCGTGATCTTGCCGTCGCGGAAGTCGTCGCCAACGTCCTTGCCCATCGTGTCGGCGTCCGAGACATAGTCAATGGCGTCATCGATCAACTGAAACGCGATGCCGAGGTTGCGGCCATAGGATGCCAGCGCCGCCTCGACGCTGGCATCGCGCTCGGCGACAATGGCGGCAATCTGGCAGGCAGCAGCGAACAGCGCGGCGGTCTTGGCAGTGATGATTTCAAGATAACGGTCTTCGCCGGTCTCGACATTCCGCTGCGCCGTCAACTGCGCGACCTCACCCTCCGCAATGATGGCGGCAGCGCTGCTCAGGATTTTCAGCACCTTGAGCGAGCCATCCTCAACCATAAGCTCAAACGAACGGCTGAACAGAAAGTCGCCCACCAGCACGCTGGCGGGGTTGCCCCACAGGCGATTGGCGGTGGCCTTGCCGCGCCGCAGTCCGGAGGCATCGACGACATCATCATGTAACAAGGTTGCGGTGTGGATGAACTCGACGGCGGCGGCGAGTTTGTGATGTCGCGCGCCGCCATATTCGAGCAGCGCCGCACAGCCCAGAGTCAGCATTGGCCGCAACCGCTTGCCTCCACCAGCCACCAAATGCCCGGCGAGTTCCGGTATCAGCGACACCGGCGACTGCATGCGATCGATGATGACATGGTTGACCGACGCCATGGCTGGCGCTGTCAACGCCACCAGACCGGCAATGGACGGTGCGGGTCGCGCATGGAGAGTATAAACTGTCGAAGTCACGCTTTCAGTCCTTACCGCCTGAACCAAAAGGTGCAAGCCTGTGACTTGCCACCGCGCCGATACGCCGCAAAAGTGTGTGGCTTGAAAAAGGGGCACGGCATGGCTGACGAAATTTTGGCGGGCTACCGCGAGAGCATTGACAATATCGATGCGGCGCTGGTGTTTATGCTCGCCGAGCGCTTCAAGGTTACCAAGGCGGTCGGTCGCTACAAGGCAGTTGCCGGCCTGCCCGCTGCCGATCCGGGGCGCGAGGCGACGCAGGTTGCTCGGCTGCGCGCGCTGGCGGTGTCGGCGAACCTCGATCCGGAGTTTTCGGAAAAATTTCTGCGCTTCATCATCGACGAGGTCATCCGCCATCATCAAGTAGCGGCGGAAATCTAGGTCGCCGCTGGCAGTGTCAGCCGCACCAACAGACCACCCAAGTCTTCTGAATCCTCCAGCGCGATGTCGCCGCCGTAGAGTTCTGCAACGTCAAGGGCGATGGCCAGCCCCAGCCCCGTCCCCGGTTTGTCGGTATCGAGCCGTTCGCCGCGGGAGAACAGCCGCAGCCGCGCTTCTGCCGGAATGCCTGACCCATCATCCTCGACGGTGATTTCGACGGTCTCGGGACCACCCCCAACCGTCACGAACACCCGGCCGCCGCCATGCACGGCAGCATTGTCAACCAAATTGCCGACCATTTCATCAAGGTCCTGCCGCTCGCCGCGGAACAGCTTGGTCTTGTCCCCGGCAAGATCAATCGTCACGTCGCGTCCGGCGTGGATACGTCCGACGGTGCGGACAATGGCCTCGATCGCCGGCCAAGTCTCGGTGCGCGCCGACGATGTGCCGCGTTGCCCTGCGGCCCGCGCCCGCGCCAGCTGATGGTCGACGTGGCGGCGCATGACCTGGACCTGTGAGGCAACCACCTGCGCCAG
>JAYUUE010000222.1:0-11390 GCA_043754785.1 Polymorphobacter sp.
TTGGCGGTCTGCATTTCGTTGAGCCCGGCGGTGCGCACCATGGCGACGGTGCGTTCGTGCGCGACCTTGCCGGGGGTTTCGAACATGGCGTTGTGGAAGCGCGTGTATTTGCCTTGTTGCGCTGCCGACAGGCTGGCCATCGCCGCCTCGTCGCTCGCCGGGGACAACACCGGGAAGTCGCGATAGACGATGCGAACCTGCGGGTCCGACGCTGCAAGTTTGGCGATATCGGCATGGCCCTGGCGGCAATAGGGGCAGGCGTAATCGAAGAACACCACCACCGAGACATCGCCCTTCGGGTTGCCCGCCACGGCGCCGGCGAACGGAGTTTCGATCTCCTTGCGGTTCGAATCGAGCAGGCGGGTGACTTCGCGGGTCTGCATCCGCGTCATCGCCTCCGGGATGATTTCGGGGTGGGCAAGGATGTATTCGCGGACGATCTTTTCGATCGCGGCCTTATCGGTGGGAGCCCCGACCGCCGCCGGCGCTGCCGCCAGCGCGGCGCCAGCGACGCCGGCCAGAACAATCCCCGCCGCGGCCCAGACCGCACCCACCTGTTTCGTCATCATGGCTTTCAACCTGTCCATCAGCGTCGCTTCTTCTTGCCGAGTTCGTCTTGCGCCACCAGCGCGATATCATCGGCGCGCAGCCAATCCGGCGTGCCGTGCTTCAGACCGTTGCGCGCGATGCCGGCATTGGCAGCGGCACCTTTGGCATTGCCTTCGAGGCTGTAGCGTTCGGCAGCGGCAAGCGCGGCGCGTGGTTCATCGCCCTTGCGGTCGTAGATGACGCCCAATTGATACCAGGCGAAGGGGTTTTCGCGGTCCTTGGCGATGGCGCGGCGCAACAAGGGTTCGGCTTCGGCGAAGTCGGCCTTGTTCTCGTCGGCGATCAGCGCGTGGCCGAGCAGGGTCATGATCAGCGGCTCGTCGGGGTCGTTCTTCACCGCCTGGCGCAGCACGGGCACCGCCTCCTGCACCTTGCCCGATTCGAGCAGGATCTGGCCCTTGAGCTCGAGATAATAGGGGTCGTTCGGCGCCGCGCCGAGAAGTTTGTTGGTTTCTGCCACCGCCTGGTCGGGATAGGCACTGCGGTGCAGGGCATAGGCGCGGGCGTAATGCGCCGGCGCCGACTGGTTGGTTTCGGGATACAATGTCATCACCCGCTGCGGCGCTTCGACAAATCCGATCAGCTTGGCCTTCACCCGCAGGAACCGCGCTTCCAGCGCCGGATCGGGGGTGATGCCCCACGCCGGATCGGCCTTGTAGAGGCTTTCGAGGTTGGCGATGCGGGTGCTCGAAAGCGGGTGGGTGCGATTATATTCATTGTCCTGCGGCACCGCGTAGCGATATTCCTGGCCCTGCAATCGGTTGAAGAAGGCGATCGAGCCCTTGCCCGACAGATGCGCTTTGGACAGGAACTGTGCCCCGGCCTGGTCGGCGCGGCTTTCCTGATCGCGGGTGAAGCTGAGAAACTTGCTTTGCGCCGCGGCAGTGCCCAGCCCGAGGAGCGCCATGCCGGCCTCACCGGCGCCGACAGCGACAGCCGCCGCGGCGGCGACCAGTGACAGCAGGGAAATGCTGGTCGCCGGCCCGGCGCCTTCGTTGAAACGGACATTGTGACCACCAGCGATGTGACCAAGTTCATGCGCGATGACGCCTTGCAGATCATTGACGCTTTCGGCCTGCTGAATCAGCCCCGAATGGATGAAGATGTTCTGCCCGCCGGCGACAAAGGCGTTGATGCTCGGGTCATTGACCAGCACGATCTGCACCGATTTCGGCTCGAGCCCGGCGGCGACGATCATGTCCTTCGAGATATCGCGCAGAAAGCGCTCGGTTTCGGCGTCGCGCAGGATCGATTGGGCGCTGACGTTTGTCGGATGTGCCAGAGCCGCCAACAGGCCAAGCAGCGCGGCAAGACGATGAAGGGGGTGCATGGGGCGCCGATGGTCTAGCACAGCTGAACCCGTGGTGAAGTGGGGTTTTCACTTTTCTCTCCCTCACGGGGGAGGCGACTCGCGCCTCCTGGCGCGGCGGGTGAGGGTCCACACGTGTCGAAACGTGTGGACCCCCATCCGGGCCGCGCAAGAGCGCGTCTCTCGCCCTCCCCCCTGAGGGGGAGGACCAATGTTCACGCCGCCGCGACAAGCCTTGCCCGGCGCCGGTTGAAGCTGCTCGGCAAGCCCAGCGCCTCCCGGTATTTGGCGACGGTGCGCCGCGCGATGTCGAAGCCTTCGCCCTTCAATATGGTCACCAGCTGATCGTCGGACAGTGTTTCCATGCCCTCGCCGGCAATCAGCCGCCCGATGCGATCCTTGACCGAAAGCGCCGACGAAGCCTCGCCGCCATCGTTGCTGTGGATGCCGCTGGTGAAGAAATAACGCAGTTCGAACAATCCGCGTTCGCACTGCAGATATTTGTTCGAGGTGACGCGGCTGATCGTCGATTCGTGCATTTCCACGGCTTCGGCGATGGTGCGCAGGGTGAGGGGTCGCAGCTCGCTGACGCCGTGCTCGAAAAAGCCGCGTTGCTGCTTGACCATTTCCGACGTGACCTTGACGATGGTGCGAGCCCGCTGATCGAGCGCCTTCATCAACCAGTTGGCGCTGTTGAGGCAATCACCGACAAAGTTGGTGGTGGCCCGGTCTGGCTTGCCCCTGGCGCCATGTTCGAGCACCGCCTGATAGTCGCGATCGACGATCAGCCTTGGCAGCGTCGCCTGGTTGAGCTCGATCCGCCATTCGCCATCGTCGCCGCGCAGCACGAACACATCGGCGACCACCGGCGGGGCGCGCTCGCCGCCGTGCCGAAGCCCCGGCTTGGGATCGTAGCGCCGCAGCTCGCGGATCATGTCCGCCACATCCTCGCGGTCGACACGGCAGACGCGCATCAGCGCCTGCATATCGCCGCGCGCCACCAGATCGAGATGACCCAGCAGCGCCGCCATCGCCGGATCGAGGCGATCGACCTCGCGGGCTTGCAGCGCCAGACATTCCCCCAGGCTGCGTGCGCCGACGCCGGTCGGTTCAAAGCCGTGGATGACCGCCAGCACCGCCTCGACCTGCGCTAGTTCAACGCCGAGACGGTCCGCGACGACATCGAGGCTTTCGGTGAGATAGCCGGCGTCGTCGATCAGATCGATGATGTGGCGGGCGATGACCAGATCGTCGTCTTCGAAAGCTGCGCTGGCTTGGGCGCCGAGCACGTCGATCAGCGACGCCTCGGCATCGGCGAAGCGTTCGAAATCATTGTCCTCGCCTTCGCCGCTGCTGGCGGCGGCGCCCCAGTCGCTGATGTCGCTGCCGCTGTCGTGGTGAAAGGCCTCCCCGGTGTAATCAACATCGAGCGGCGCATCGGTGCCCGACGTTGGCGTGCCGAGCAGCTGGTCGAGGCCGCTGGTGACGGGATCGACGGCGGTTGGGGCGGCTTCGACTTGCGCCTCGCCCCCCGCCTCGCGGCTGTCGTCGGTAGAGAGCAGCGGATTGCGCTCCATTTCGTCGCCGATATAGGTTTCCAATTCGACATTGGTCAGCGTCAGCAGCTTGATCGCCAGTTGAAGCTGGGGGGTCATTACCAGCTGCTGCGATTGCCTCAGTTCAAGGCGTGGTCCCAGACCCATGGTCAGAGACTGAAGTCCTCACCCAAGTAGACCCTGCGAACGTTCTCGTCGGCGACCAGCGCCTGCGGTGTGCCCTCGAACAATACCCGGCCATCGTAGATGATGCAGGCGCGATCGACGATTTCCAGCGTCTCGCGGACATTGTGATCGGTGATCAGCACGCCGATATCGCGATCCCGAAGCTGCACCACCAGCGCGCGAATATCGGCGATCGAGATCGGATCGATGCCGGCGAAGGGTTCATCGAGCAACATGATCGACGGATTGGCGGCCAGCGCGCGGGCGATTTCGCAGCGCCGGCGCTCACCGCCCGAAAGCGCCATCGCCGGCGCGTCGCGCAGCCGGGTGATGTGGAATTCGCCAAGCAAGGCTTCGAGCCGGGCGGCGCGCGCCACTTTGTCGGGCTCCGATACTTCAAGGACGGCGAGGATATTCTGCTCGACAGTCATGCCGCGAAAGATCGAGGTTTCCTGCGGCAGATAGCCGAGCCCGAGCGCGGCGCGGCGATACATCGGCAGGCCGGTGATGTCATGGCCATCGAGCAGGATGCGCCCGGAATCGGGCATGGCGAGGCCCATCACCGAGTAAAAGCATGTCGTCTTGCCCGCGCCATTGGGACCAAGCAGGCCGACGACTTCACCGCGCCGCACCGACAACGACACGTCGCGCAGCACGACGCGCTTGTCATAGCGCTTGCCTATGCCATCGACCGACAGGCCATTCTTGACGCCGCCGGCGTGCTCGATCCCGGCTGGCGGTTCGCTGGGCTGCCCATTGCGCTGGCCACCGCGCTGTAATGTGTCGTCCAACGCCATATTAGCTCCTGTCATGCCCATTTGCGCTAGTTGGCGCAAAAATTGCATGGCAGGATGACGATAAGACGATCAGCGCGGCTTGCAAAGAGTTAGCCGCAACGAGCCCTCGCTTTTGCTGCGACGACGATGAGCTTCGATGCGGGAGGCCGCCCCCTTGCATTGCTGCGCCGCAGCAGCAACACCGGCGGCGATGACGATGATGATCGCCCTGCTGTTCGCGGCTGGCCTATGGGCCGGCGTGCAGAATGCCTTGGCCGGCGGCGGCTCGTTCATCACTCTGCCGGCGTTGATTGCCGCCGGCCTCGATCCCAAACTTGCCAACATCACTTCGACGATGGCGCTGTTTCCCGGACAGATCACCACCGGCGCGGCGGGGCGATCCCTGGTGTCGGGAACCGAGCGGCTGGCGTTCCGCTGGCTGGCGCTGATCAGCCTGGTTGGCGGCGTCACCGGGGCGCTGCTGCTCATCGTTACACCGTCGCGGGCGTTCGCGGCGATGGTGCCGTGGCTGGTGTTGACGGCGACGGTGCTGTTCGCCTGGTCAACCTTTGGCAAGAAACCGGGCGCAGTGAGCGCGCCGCCGCCGGCTTGGGTAACAGTGGTGACCCAAAGCATCATCGCAGTTTACAGCGGCTTTTTCGGCGGCGGCGCCGGCATCATCACGCTTGCCTCGCTGACGCTGGCGCGGATGCCGGTGCGCAACGCCGGCGGCACCAAGAATGTCCTGGTGGCGCTGAGCAACTTTACCGCAGCGGCGGTATTTGCCTTTTCCGGCGCGGTCGCCTGGGGCCATGCGGTTGCGATCGGCACGGGCTCGATCATCGGCGGCTATCTCGGCGCTCGCGCCCTCAAGGTGATGCCGGAACGGGTCATTAAGATCGGCGTCATCGTGATCGGCATGGCGCTGACGGTGGGTCTGTTCGTGCGGGGTTAGAACTGCAATGACCAGAACCGGTTCTTGCGAATAATCAGCTCGCCTGTTGATATTATGTCCATCCCCAGCACGATCTGAAAGTCCAGCCCTTCGGTAAAATCGATCCCCTGGACTTCGTTTGGGAGAAATTGCGGTGACTTGTCACCCGAAACACCGAGTGAGGTTACGACTGACGGAGCAAACGCCAGACTGAATTTATAAGTTGATGCCCGGCGCGTTCCGCCGGCCGTTCCGATGACCCTTCGACCCAATGATTCGAGTGACAATTTGTCCGCGATTCCAGCGGCGATTCCGGACGATGTGGCGCCTGTGTCCAGCAAGGCATTCGCTTCGATGAGCTGAAACCCACCGTTGCTCAGCCCGCCTATTATGACGGGTATGATGATCTGTCGGCCATTGTACTGGCCGCCGATTTCAAACACGCGATAGAAAGCCCAAGTCTACCGGGTCGGGTTCCACCACTTGAACGGAGTAGATGCGATCTGGAAAGAGGCGGTCTCCAGCATCGGTTGCCTCGGCAACATGATCGAAAAAACCCACGACCCGCGATGCTTTGATCAGCGCAAACTGGCCGAAGTGATCGCGGGCAAACTCATTGAAATGACTCTGAAAATAATCATAGTTTCGATCAATTTCACGCTCGCGAAGATTGTCTTTCATGACACTTCTACTTCGCAACGCATTGAATCACAAATTGATTCACCACGCAATCGCCCTCACCGCCGCGCGCCGCTCTCATCAATGAGCACCTCGCGGCGGCCGACATGGTCGGGCTTGCTCACAAAACCATCGGCCTCCATGCGCTCGATCAGCCGTGCGGCGTTGTTGTAGCCGACGCGGAGCTGCCGCTGGAGATAGCTCGTCGAGGCCTTTTGCGCCGCCGCGATGATATCGATGGCCTGGGCGTAGCTATCGGCTTCTTCGTCGCCCGACGGCGCGCGGGGGCCGCCTGACGGATCGAATGATCCGCCCTCCAGCGGTTCCTCGGTGACTGCCTCGACATAGGCCGGCATGCCCTGGCGCCGCCAATGGTCGGCGACGGCCTCGACTTCGTCGTCCGAAACGAACGGCCCATGGACGCGCACCACCTGCTTGCCGCCCGACATCCACAACATGTCGCCCTTGCCGAGCAGTTGCTCGGCGCCCTGTTCGCCCAAAATCGTCCGGCTGTCGATCTTGCTCGTCACCTGAAAGCTGATGCGTGTCGGCAGGTTCGCCTTAATAACGCCGGTGATGACATCGACCGACGGCCGCTGCGTCGCCATGATCAGGTGGATGCCCGCCGCGCGCGCCTTTTGCGCCAGGCGCTGGATCAGGAATTCGACCTCTTTGCCCGCCGTCATCATCAGGTCAGCCAGCTCGTCAACCACCACCACGATCAGCGGCATCGTCTCGAATTCGAGGATTTCCTCCTCGATGATCGGTGCCTCGGTTTCGAGGTCCCAGCCGGTTTGCACGCGGCGCACGAACGGCTTGCCGGTGGCTTTGGCCTCCAGCACCTTCTGGTTGAAATTGGCAAGGCTGCGGACGTTGATCGCCGACATCTGGCGATAGCGGTCCTCCATCTGCTCGACCGCCCACTTCAACGCGCGGATGGCTTTCGGCGGATCGGTGACCACCGGCGCCAGCAGATGCGGAATGCCATCATAGGTCTTCAGTTCGAGCATTTTGGGATCGATCATGATCATCCGGCACTCGTTCGGCCCGAGCCGGTAGAGCAGCGACAGGATCATCGCGTTGAGCCCGACCGATTTGCCCGATCCGGTGGTGCCGGCGATGAGCAGGTGCGGCATCGGCGCCAGATCGGCGATGACCGGTTCCCCGGCGATATCCTTGCCGAGCACCAGCGGCAGCACGGCGCCGCCATTTTCAAAGGCGCGGCTGCCAAGCAGTTCCGACAGGCTGACCATCTCGCGGTGCTGGTTGGGCAGTTCGATGCCGATGACGTTCTTGCCCGGCACCACGGCAACGCGGGCGGACAGCGCCGACATCGAGCGGGCGATATCGTCCGCCAGCCCGATGACGCGTGACGCCTTGATGCCGGGGGCGGGCTCGAGTTCGTACATCGTCACCACTGGCCCGGGGCGAACTTCGCCTATCCGACCCTTCACTCCGAAATCTTCAAGAACACCCTCAAGCAGCCGGGCATTTTGTTCCAGACTGGCTGCATCGATCCGCCGCGCTGGGGCGGGCGGTGGGGCTTTCAGCAGCGACAGGCCCGGCAGGATGGCGCTGTCGCCCAGATCGAGCGACGACTGGCGCTCCTTTTGCTGGCGCTTGCCGGGAACCGGGCCGCGCTGGGGCTCGACGACCACCGTGCGCGGCGCGGCGGGCTGTGCTTCCGTTTCGGCGACGGCAATGCGGCGCTCGGGACGGTGTTCGCGGCGGAAAGCGCTCACTGGCACGTCTTCGCCGTCGGCGTCGGCGCGGCGAGGCAGCAATGCGGCGATACCGGTCCCAATGCCGCCCAAATTCGTAACGTCAGCAATGCCCACGCCGGCGCCCCAGACGATGAGCCCGAATCCGGCGGGCACCAGCAATACCGCGAGGATCAACCCCCATCGGTACATTGGCCAGCGCCTCAAAATCGCCGAGCGTCAGCACGAGATTGCCGGCGAGCACGCCGACAACCCCGCCGAACCCCGCCGGCGCGCCCATGCCGCCGAGCGGAATCGCCCCGCCCGCCGCTGCCAGCAACGCCGCGCCAAGCGGCACCGCCCATAGCGCCCGCCGGATACGAAACCCCCGCCCCTGCGCGACCCGCAGCCCGGCAATACCGAACGGCAGCGCCAGCGCCAGCGCCGGCCAGCCGAGCAATTGCAGCAACACGTCCGTCACATGGCTGCCGATGGAGCCCAGCCAGTTGGTGGCAGCGCGGCCGGTAACGGTGTTGAACGATGGATCGAGCGGCGAATAGCTGAGCAATGCCACCGCCAGCGCCACGCCGGCGCCGATCAACCCAGCGGCGAAAAGCAGGACGCCAAAGCGGACGACCGCAGCTTTTATTGCAGCCACGACGCGCGCCATTCGCCCCGAGGGCGGCCGTGCCGGTGCCCGCCCTGAAACTGAAGCGCGCGTTGCCATTGCCGCCTTTGCTGCCACCCGTGGCCTGTTGGGTCGGCGTGCCGAAATGTTCACGCTTTGGCCCGATACGGCCAAGATGACCTAGTGGGAGTCCGGGGTCAAGATTGCGTGGCCTGCCGCAACCGGATCGCAAGCGCATCGGCGCTTTGTGTGGCGAGATTGCCACCGCGGAACCATTCGTCATCGGTCACCTCGGCGTACGCCCATGGCGGTGCCTGTACGGCGCGCAAGCGCATCGCGTCCGCCGCTTCGACCTCGGTGAGAATCAGCCCAGCCAAGTCACCGGCGAATATGTCGAGCGGATAGCGAATATCGTTCCAGACCCGGTGATACCGCCTTTTGGTGATCGGCTGCCCCGGCAGGCAACCGAGCAACGCATGTTCATCGGCGGTGAGATAGATATTGACGATTCCGTCGCCGGCCGCACCGTCGTCGCCATATTTCTTGCAGAGTTTGAAAGTTTCGGGTCCGCCAGTGCTCGGTCGTATCCGCCGTAGGCGCAATCTTGCGCCAGTAACGTAAAGATCGTCGATAGCGACGTAGTTGCCATCGACCAATTCGGTCACGTCGGCCAGCACCAGAAAGCGGCGCTCGAATTCCGACAGGGCATATTTGGGAACGGGCATGCGTCAAGGTATCGAAAAGGCAAACATGCACAAGCGGTCCGTGGACATCATGTCCGCTTCCCGCGCTCCGGCGCCACTGCTAGACGCTGAACCATGAATGCAGATGTCATCATCATCGGGGGCGGGCTGATCGGCTCTACCTTGGCCCTCGCCCTGGCGCGCCACGAAGTGACGAGCATCGTCATTGACACGCAGGACCTCGATGCCACCACCATGCCGGCGTTCGATGGCCGCGCCAGCGCCGTCGCCAGCGCGTCGGCGCGGATGTTGCGGACGCTGGGGCTGGGCGATGTTCTCGACGCCAATGGCTGCGCCATCCGTGCCATCCGCGTCACCGATGGCACGGCGCCGCAGTTCCTGCACTTCGATGCCGGAACCAATGGTGATCCGCTGGGCATCATGGTGGAGAACCGCCTGCTCCGCATCGCGCTGCTTGAGGCGGTGCGCGAAGCCCCGGAAGTCACGCTGATCGCCCCCGCAGTCGTCACCAGCCTGGTCCGCGATGACATGGCAGCGACGCTGACCCTCGATGACGGCCGGGTGTTCACCGCGCAGCTCGCCATCGCCGCTGACGGCCGCAGGTCGAAAACCCGCGACGCCGCCGGCATTCGGCTTGCCAGCTGGTCGTACCCCAATGCCGCGCTGGTTTCGATGGTCGCGCACAGCATCCCCCACGGCAGCGTCGCCTGCGAGCTTTTCTACCCCTCCGGCCCGATGGCGCTGCTGCCGATGACCGACGGCGCGCCAGATAGTCAGGGTCGGGGCCGCCCGCGCTCCGCAATCGTCTGGACCGTCGACGCCAGCGCCGCCGCCGGCGCACGCAAGCTCGGGCCCAACGCACTCGCCGCCGAAATCGCCGCGCGCATCGATGGCACCCTCGGCGCCATCGAAGTCATTGCGCCACAAGCCGTCTGGCCGCTCGGTTACCACCACGCCGCCAGCTACACTGCTGACCGCCTCGTGCTGATCGGTGACGCGGCACACGGCATCCACCCCATTGCCGGCCAAGGCCTCAACATGGGCTTCCGCGACGTCGCTGCGCTTGCCCAAGTGCTGGTCGAAGCAGCGCGAACGGGCCAGGACCTCGGCGCGCCAGACGTGCTGAAACGCTACTCGCGCTGGCGCCGGCTCGACAATTCGATGGTCGGCGCGGTCACCGATGGCCTCAACCGCCTGTTCGCAGTGCCGGGGCGGCTGCCATCGGCGGTGCGCCGCTTCGGGCTGGCAGCGGTGGAGCGTATCGCGCCGCTGAAGGCGCGCTTCATGGCGGAAGCACGCGGCGAGACGGGGACGTTGCCGGCGCTGTTGACGGGTGAGTTGATTTAAGCACCTCTGGCGGCTGGGGTCGGTGACTCCAGACGCCTTTTTGTCAGGGGCGGGCAGCGACTATGCCAATATGCGCCTGCGGAACTGGGGAAATTTATGTCAACCATCGACAAGCCGGCGTTGCAGGCGCGATATCGCGCCGAGCGTGACAAGCGGCTGCGTGCCGATGGGAGTGGCCAATATATCGAGACCGCAGGGCAATATGCCCATTATCTCGATGATCCTTATATGCCGGTCATCGAACGCGAACCGCTGACCGACCATGTGCGGTTCGCCTTTGTCGGCGGCGGGTTTGCCGGGCTGTGCACCGGGGCGCGGCTGGCGCAGGCCGGAATCGGCGATGTGCGGATCATCGAGAAGGGCGGCGATTTCGGCGGCACCTGGTATTGGAACCGCTATCCCGGCGCGCAATGCGATACCGCCTCGATCATCTATCTGCCGTTGCTCGAAGAAACCGGGCACATGCCGACCGAAAAATATGCCCATGCACCCGAGATACTCGAGCAGTCGCGCCGGATCGGCCGCACCTTCGGGCTTTATGACAAGGCGCTTTTCCACACCCAAGTCACCGACATGGTGTGGGACGAGGGCCGCCGCGTCTGGACGATCACCACCAACCGCGGCGATGCGTTTACCGCAGACTTCATCGGCATGGGCACCGGGCCCCTCCACGTGCCCAAGCTGCCGGGGATTCCGGGGATCGAGCGCTTCAAAGGCCATAGTTTCCACACCAGTCGCTGGGATTACGCCTACACCGGCGGCGATACCCTTGGTGCGCCGATGACGAAACTGGCGGGCAAGCGCGTCGCGATCATCGGCACCGGTGCGACGGCGGTTCAGTGTGTGCCGCACCTTGCCCGGGCGTGCGGCACGTTGTTTGTCGTCCAGCGCACGCCATCGTCGGTTGATGTGCGCGCCAATGAACCGACCGACCCTGACTGGTTCGCCGAGATTGCCACGCCGGGCTGGCAGGACCGCTGGCTG
>JAYUUE010000223.1:0-3744 GCA_043754785.1 Polymorphobacter sp.
TTTCTTTACAGCTAGCAGACGAGTTTGCTGCAACCGCACATGGTTTGTCGCTGTTGCTGCGCCGCAACAGTTTTACGCGATTGTAACGATCGTGAAAAACTCCATGTCAAGCTGACGCCAGCGGGCGTCAATCGCCGGTATGGTGGGCGATGACGGGCTCGAACCGCCGACCCTCTCGGTGTAAACGAGATGCTCTACCAACTGAGCTAATCGCCCCGCTTCACGCGGTCAGGTTGCCTAGCGCGACCCTGGCGCGCGTGCAACTCCGGTTTGATCGTCAATCCACGCTTCGGCCATCGCCAAAGCGCGTGGGTCGTCGATGTCGATCCAGTCGTGCGCCGAGATATCGACGACCGCCGCTCGGCCCCGCGCCGCCAACGCGCGCACGCCGTCGGACAACCCCGGTGCAGAAAGCGACGCCAGCGCATCGGTCAATTCCGGTGTAACCAAAAACACGCCGCAGTCATGGGCATCATAGGTGTTGAGCGCCTTGCCGATGGCGACAATCCGGTCACCGCGAGTCGCCACCCGCGTGACGTCCGCCTCATCGGCCCATGGGTGGCCCATCCGCCGGTCGACGCCCAATACCAGCCCGGCATCGGCACGGCCGGCCGCAGCGACAGCGCGATAGAGCCCTGGGCTGGCGAGGTGATCGGCCATCAACAGCAGCGCCTGTGGTTCAAGCTGCGCAACAACGGCGAGCACCGACACGCCATTGGGCTGGTTCCAATGCGGATTAAAAACCGTGTCGGCGCCCGCTTCCTGCGCCACGGCCGCCACTTCGTCGCCGCGATAACCGGTGACGACCAACGGCCGCATGACCCCGGCCGCGCGCAGATTTTCAAGGATGCGGATCAACAGTGGCCGCCCCGCCACCCAGGTCAGCGGTTTGGACGGCGACACGGACCGCAACCGCGTCCCCATTCCCGCAGCGAGGATAATGGCCTGCATGACAACGGGGGTCCAAAGCCAAGGCCTCGGCCGCCGGAAGCCCTAGTGCTTCGCTACGCCGGCGATGAAATCTTCCAGCGCCGTGAACGCTTCGTCATCGGTGGTCTGCACCGGCGGGTGCTTGCAGAAATATGACGACGGCACCAGAACCGGCCCGCCCAGGCCGCGGTCGAGCGCCACCTTGGCGCAGCGGATCATGTCGATTGCGACACCGGCGCTGTTCGGGCTGTCTTCGACCGAGAGGCGCAGCTCGATATTGAGCGGCACGCCGCCGAACATGCGGCCTTCCATGCGCAAGAAGCAGACCTTGTTGTCATTCTGCCACGCGACGTAATCCGAAGGGCCGACATGGATATTGTCGTCGTCGAGACGGCTGTGCGCCACGGACTGAACCGCTTCGGTCTTCGACTTCTTCTTCGACGCCAACCTGTCCTTGTTCGTCATATTGAGAAAGTCGGTGTTGCCGCCGGTGTTGAGCTGATAGGTGCGGTCGAGTGTCACGCCGCGCTTGGCGAACAGGTCGGTCAGGGTGCGATGAACAATAGTGGCACCCAGCTGCGCCTTGATGTCGTCGCCCAAAATGGGCACGCCGGCAGCGCGGAAGCGTTCGGCCCATACCGGGTTCGAAGCGATGAACACCGGGATATTGTTGACGAACGCCACACCGGCGGTGATTGCCGCATCGGCATAGAATTCGGTGGCTTCCTGCGAACCGACCGGCAGATAATTGGTCATCACCTGCGCGCCCGAACGCTTCAATTCTTCAACAACCGAAGCCTTGGTGGCCTGCGGCGCGTCGGACACTACAAAGCGCCGGTCTTCGTGATAGGCGTTCATATGCTCCGAAACGCCATCGAGGATGCGGCCCATGGAAACCTTGGCGCCGGTCATCCCGACATGGTCGCAAAATACCGCGGTGCAGTTCGGCTTGGCAAAAATAGCGTCGGACACATCACGGCCGACCTTGCGCGCGTCGACGTCCCATGCGGCAACAATTTCAATGTCCTTGGGGCGATAACCGGCGAGGTCCCAGTGCATCAGCCCCTGTTCGTCATTGGAGCCGCCATTCGAATAATGGTAGAGCCCCTGGACGAGTGATGAAGCACAATTGCCAACGCCAACGATGGCGACAGGAATGGACGACATGAGCGATAGTTCCTCTGTGAGCGGCGCGATTCGGCTGCCGCGTCTACGGTTTCAAATGTTGCAGTTAGACGACAGCAAGGCGCTCGGCAAGAAGGCGTCGGTGGTTCCTGCACGCTTTGCAGCAATCTGATGGTCATAAATTGAGAAAATGGCATCAAACTGCATCGAAAGTCTACATTCGTCGTTGATGCTGCCACGCAGCATTGCAAGTCGTGCCGGCCACAGCCGCTGCTGCCACCTCTTGCCAACCAGCAATCAACCCGGATAGCGCTGGCGCGGTGAGCATCACGACAACCCAGCCGCCGACCGTGACGACCGGTATATCAGCCGCAGCAAGCCTGGCCGCGCGTCCGGCAATGATCGAAGACCCCAGCAATTTATGGCTGGTGCACCCGCTGTCGGACCGGCTGCTGCCGCTGGCACTGCGCCTCGGTATCCACCCCAACACCATATCATTTGCCGGCATGGGCTTTGGGGCCTTGGCGGGCGCCTTCTACTGGCACTGGCATCAGCTGCTGGCGGTAATCGCCGGCTTCTTCTGCATGACCGTTTGGCATGTGATGGATGGGCTCGATGGCAAGCTGGCGCGCGCCAGCGGCAAGGCCAGTCCGCTGGGTCGGCTGATCGACGGGCTGTGCGATTACATGGTGTTTTTCCTCGTGCTGCTGCCGATTGTCTTGACGTTCGACGATTGGCTGCCAGTGCTGGCGCTCGCAGTGCTCTCCGGCCTGTGTCACGCCGTGCAATCCGCCTGGTACGAAGGCGAGCGCGAAGCCTGGAAGCGGCGAGCCCGCGGCGTGTTCCACATCGAGCCGCGTCCACCGGCGCGGTTCTGGGGGGAGCGGCTGTACAACGGTGTGGAGGCCGGACTGGGCGGCAGCACTAAAGCCATCGATGCCAAGCTGGCGGCGCGGCCAGCGTTGCTCATGCCCTATCTCGATGCCACAGCGCCGCAGCTGCGCCGACTGAGCCTGTTGTCGGCGAATAATCGCACCATCGCGATCGCCGTCGCCTGCTTGCTCGGCGACCCGAAACTCTATTGGTATTGGGAAATTGCGGCGCTGTCGGTGCTGGCGCTGGTGCTCGCAAAGGTGCTGCGCCGGCGTGAGGTGATGCTTTGAGCCGACGCCCGCGCTGGCCGTGGTGGGTCGCCGGCGCGGCGGCAGTGTTGTGGCTGCTGATAGCCGCCGCTGAGTTGGTCGCCCTTGCAATTAAGAACGGGGTTCCGGCCGCCGTGCTGAACACCGCAATTATCGTTCTGGTGCTGGCGGCGCCGGTGGCGATCATCGCACTCGTCGCCCTGCAACTGCGCGACACCGGCCCGGCGCGCGCCGAACGCAGCGACCAGCTGGCCGATGCCGCCTGGCTCACCGACCACCGCCTCGATGAGGCCGGGCAGCTGCTCGCCGATTTCGAAGCGCGCTTTGCCGTGCTTGCCGATCAGGCACGCGGCATCAGCGCCGGCAGTCGCGCGCTCGACAAGGCCGCCGATGCCGCCAACGCCGCCGGCACGCGGCTGGAGGCGATCGTCCCCGCCGCCACCGCCCAGGCCGAAGCGCTGCGCGCGCTGCTTGCCGTTGCCGATGGCGATTTGCAGCGCCAGCTCGGCGAAACCGAAACGCTGCTCGCCGCGCTTTGGATTCGTGC
>JAYUUE010000224.1:0-11366 GCA_043754785.1 Polymorphobacter sp.
CCGTGTTGGCGCTTCATGCGCCGGGCGCGGGTGCGAAGCGCGGCAATACTCAGCGCCGGCGTGTCGTCGATGAAGAACGGCAGGTCGGACAAGTCGCCGGCAGCGCGCGCCAGCCGGCCGAATTCCTCATGGCTGATCTTGCCCATGCGCAGATGCTCAGAGTTGACCCCTGATTGTTCGGCGAGGACGCGCGTCGCCAGCTGGTCCGACGACATTTCAAGGCTGAAGAACGCCACCGGCGTGCCGCTGGTGCGTGCCGGATCGACGCCGCGCGCAATGTCCTCGGCAAACCGCTTGGCACAGGCAAAGGCGATGTTGGTGGCAAGTGAAGTCTTGCCCATCGCGGGGCGGCTGGCCAGCACAACCAGATCGGACTTGTGCAGCCCGCCAATCTTGGCGTTGAGCGCATCGAGCCCGGTGGTGTAACCCGAAAGATGCCCGCCGGATTTCATTGCCCGGTCGGCCATGTCGATCGCTTCGCGCGTCGCCTGGCCAAAGGTCTTGACTGCGCCGGCGACTTCGCCGGCCTCGGCAACCTTGTACAACGCCATTTCAGCCGAGGTGATCTGGTCGATCGGTGCGATATCGGCCGACGTGTCGGCGGCATTGGTCGCCATGTCGCGGCCGACGCGGATCAATTCGCGCAGCAGCGCCAAGTCATAGATTTGCGACGCGAAATCCCGCGCCGCCAGCAGCGCGCCGGACTGCATGGTAAGGCCCGCCAAGTACGCGGCGCCGCCCATCTCGATCATTGCCGGATCGGTATCGAACATGGGCTTCAATGTCACCGGCGTTGCAGCCATGTTGCGATCCACCAGCTTCAGAATTGCCGCATAGACCCGCCCGTGCAGCCCCTCGGCGAAATGCTCGGCGCGCAGCCGCGACACCACCTCCTCGACCAGCCGATTGTCGATCATCAGTGCACCGAGCAAGACCGCCTCGGCCTCGATGTTCATCGGCAAGCCGGTCATGTCCGGGGCGGCATCGACGATACGGAGCGGCGTGGGTTGAATCATGCTGCCCTTATCCGCCATGGCCGCACCGAAGCCAAATCACGCTGGGGGCAGGTCTGTGGGCGGTTTTTTATAATTTTCCTAAGCTCATGTTTATAGGACAAGATTTGATGAGAATTTATAATCAGAACCTCCAGCGGCTGGGGCCTTGGCTCCCAAACCCCGATCGACAGTTGGGGTCTGGAGCCAGTGGTCCCAAACTCCAGAGGCTCTACTGAGTGACTTTTACCGCCCGCCCCGCTACAGCCCGCCGCCATGACCAACAACACCGCTCGCTCCGCCGCCCGGCTTGGCGCCGTCCAAGCCCTGTACCAGCACGAGATGCAGGGTGAGGCCTTGCCGCGCCTGCTCCACGAATTCCACAACCATCGGCTCGGGCAGGAGATCGAGGGCGCCGATTATGCCGAGGCCGATACGGCATTCTTCGACGACATTGTCACCGGGACGACGGCGCGGCTGCATGAGATCGACACGCTGATCGCCGACGCGCTCGCAACCGGCTGGTCAATGAACCGCCTCGACGTTCCGATGCGCGCCCTGCTGCGCGCCGCGACCTACGAACTGATCGCCCGCGCCGATATCGCGGCAGCGACGGTGATCAACGAATATGTCGAGGTCAGCCACGCCTTCCACGCCGAAAAGGAGGCCAAATTCGTCAACGGCCTCCTCGACACCGTGGCGCGGCAGGTTCGCCTGTAACCATGGCGGAGCGCGACTTCATCGCGCAGCACCTTGTCCCGCTGGCCACATCGGCGGCGGCACGCGGCCTCGGCGACGACGCCGCCGTCTGGGTGCCGCCTTTGGGCCGTGACCTGGTGTTCACCCACGACGTGCTGGCCTCCGGCATTCATTACCTCCCAACCGACTCTCCCTCCGATATTGCCTGGAAGCTGCTGGCGGTGAACCTCTCCGATCTGGCCGCCATGGGCGCAAAGCCTGCCGGCGTACTGCTTGGCCTCGGATTTTCGGCCGCGGAGGACGACGCCTGGCGCGCAGCGTTTACCGCAGGACTGGGCCGCGTCTTGGCGCATTACGACATCGAACTTTGGGGCGGCGACACCATATCCGGGCTTGATCGTGCCGTCCTCGGCCTCACCGCCATCGGTCACGTGGCGCCCGGCCAGGCGCTGTCTCGCAGCGGCGCACAAATCGGCGACGAAATCTGGGTTTCCGGGTGCGTCGGCGACGCTGGCCTCGGACTTGCCATGGCAAAGGGCCTGCTACCGGTCGACAAACGCCTGGTCGACCGCTTCCGCCGCCCCGCGCCGCGCCTTGCGCTTGGCCGAGCGCTCGTCGGCAGCGCGACGGCGTGCATGGACATATCCGACGGCCTGCTGATCGACGCTGACCGCATGGGCCGGGCCAGCAGAGCACTTCTCGCCATAGATATTGGCGCCGTGCCTGTGCCAGCGGGCGCTGATCGGCTGACCAGCGTGACGGCCGGCGACGATTACGAGCTGTTGTTCACCGCCCCTGCGGCCGCCGAGATCGACGCATTGGCAGCCGCCACGAACACTCCCGTCACGCGCATCGGCAGCGTCGTTGCCGGACTCGGCGTGACTGCGCTTGGGAATGGCCGTGACGTGACCCCGGTCCGCTTGGGCTGGGAACATCGCTAACCGTCAGGTTGCTTTCCGTGATTGCCCCGCTAATGCTGCGCCAAACGACCGCACAATCGCGACGATTTTACAGGGGAGACGCTGAGTGGACGTCGTGACAATCGCAATTCTGTGCGGCCTGGTGGCCGTGGCTTACGGCGTGGTCACCTCGCGCCAGGTGCTCGCCGCCTCTCCGGGCAATGCCCGCATGCAGGAAATTGCGAAAGCTATTCAGGAAGGTGCCGGCGCCTATCTCGCCAAGCAATATACCGCCATCGCCATCGTCGGCGTTATCGTTGCGGTGTTGGTTTTCGTGCTGCTCGGCACCCTGCCGGCCGCCGGCTTTGTCATCGGCGCCGTGTTGTCGGGGACGACCGGCTTCATCGGCATGAACATTTCCGTCCGCGCCAATGTGCGGACGGCGGAAGCCGCACGCGTTTCGCTGCAATCGGGCTTGACCATGGCTTTCCGCTCCGGTGCGGTCACCGGCATGCTGGTCGCTGGCCTCGCGCTGCTGGCCATCGCCGGCTACTACGCCTTCCTGACCAGTCGCGGGCTGGAAGCCACCGGTCGCCCGATGATCAATGCGCTGATTGCGCTCAGCTTCGGCGCCTCGCTGATCTCGATCTTCGCCCGTCTCGGCGGCGGCATCTTCACCAAAGCGGCCGACGTTGGCGCCGACATGGTCGGCAAGAACGAGCTGGGCTTTGATGAAGATGATGACCGCAACCCTGGCGTCATCGCCGATAACGTCGGCGACAACGTTGGCGATTGCGCCGGTATGGCCGCCGATCTGTTCGAGACGTACATCGTTACCATCGGCGCGACCATGGTCCTGGTGGCGCTGCTCGTCGCTGGCGACAACGCCGCGCGGCTGATGACGCTGCCGCTGCTCGCCGGCGGCGTCTGCATCATCACCAGCATCATCGGCACCTGGTTCGTGCGTTTGGGGCGCGGATCGATCATGGGGGCGCTCTACAAGGGCTTCATTGTCACCGCGCTACTGTCGGTTCCGGCACTGTATCTCGCCACGCAAACAATTTTCCCGGACATGAATGCTGTGATCAGCGTCAAGCTTGGTGACGCCACCAACGCCGTCGCCGCGCCAACCGATTTTACCGCCATGGCGCTGTTCTGGTGCATGCTCGTCGGGCTGGCGGTCACCGGGCTGATCGTGTGGATAACAGAATATTACACCGGCACCGGCTATCGCCCGGTCCAGTCGATCGCCAAGGCATCAGATTCCGGCCATGGTACCAACGTCATCCAGGGCCTTGCGGTGTCGATGGAATCGACGGCGCTGCCGACTTTGGTCATCGTCGCCGGCATCATCGCGGCGTTTCAGCTCGCCGGGCTGATCGGCATCGCCTTTGCCGCCACCGCGATGCTGGCGCTTGCCGGCATGGTCGTCGCGCTCGACGCTTACGGCCCGGTCACCGACAACGCCGGCGGCATCGCCGAAATGGCCGGCCTCGATGCGGAGGTGCGCGAACGCACCGACGCGCTTGATGCTGTCGGCAACACCACCAAGGCGGTGACCAAAGGCTACGCCATCGGTTCGGCCGGCCTTGCCGCGCTGGTGTTGTTCGCCACCTACACCGAGGATCTGCGGCAGTTCTTTGCCGATGTGAAGGTCGATTTCACGCTGTCCAACCCCTATGTCGTCGTCGGGCTGCTGCTCGGCGCGCTGCTACCCTATCTGTTCGGCGGCATGGCGATGACGGCGGTGGGACGCACCGCCTCGGCCGTGGCACAGGACATTCGCGCCCAGTTCAAGGAAAACCCCGGCATCGCCGACCGCAGTGTGCGGCCGGATTATGCCCGCACGGTCGGCCTCGTCACGGCCGGCGCGATCAAGGAAATGATCATCCCGTCACTGCTGCCGGTGCTGGCGCCAGTGGTGGTGTATTTTGCCATCACAGCTGTCGCGGGGCAGGGCAATGGCTTTGCGGCATTGGGCGCCCTGCTGATGGGGGTCATCGTCTCCGGCCTGTTTGTCGCGATTTCGATGACCAGCGGCGGTGGCGCCTGGGACAATGCCAAGAAAGTCATCGAACAGGGCGCCTATGGCGGCAAGGGCTCACCGGCGCACCAAGCCGCTGTCACCGGTGACACGGTGGGTGACCCCTACAAGGATACTGCCGGCCCGGCGGTCAATCCGATGATCAAGATCACCAACATCGTCGCGCTGCTGCTGCTCGCGGCCCTCGCCGGGGGTTGAACCCTCTGGCGCCGGACCGGAGCGCACGCTAATCGCAGCCTGTGCCCCGGTCCCGCCTTTTGCTTTCGCTCGCCGCGCTTGCTGCCGGTGCGCTCTCGGCCATCGGCTTTGCGCCGCTTGATCTTTGGCCTGCGACGCTCATCGGTCTCGCCATCCTCATCGGGCTTGTCGGCGCCGCACCGCGCCCACGCACCGCCTTTCTATACGGCTGGCTGTTCGGCACCGGGCATTTCGCCATTGGCCTGACCTGGATCGCCACCGCCTTTACCTTTCAGGCCAAGATGCCGCAGATGCTCGGCTGGCTCGCGGTTGTGCTGCTGTCGATGTTCCTGGCGCTCTACGTCGGTCTTGCATCCATGCTGACACAGCGCATCGCCCGAGGAACCATCGGCCGCAGCTTCGTATTCGCCGCCGCCTGGATGCTCGGCGAATGGCTGCGCGGTTGGGTGTTCTCGGGCTTTGCCTGGAACCCGCTCGGCGCCGCCGCGCTGCCGATCGGGGGGCTCGGGCAATTGGCAGCTTTCATCGGTGCCCTCGGACTGTCCGGCGTGATTGGGGTTGCCGGCGGCAGCCTGTGGGCAATGATCGAGCCAAAGGCTCCGCGCCGCCAACGACTCATCGGCGCCGCTCTCGGCGGCTCGATTGCCATCGCCGCCGGCATCGCCAGCACCATAGCGTCGCCCGCAAGCAACCCTGGCAACCCCGTCATCGTCATCGTCCAGCCGAACATTGGCCAGGACGTCAAATATGCCCCGGGCGCCGACGAGGCGCATTTGCAAACCTACCTCCAAATGACCCGCAATGGCCTTTCCCGCATCGCGCGTCGGCCGGCGCTGGTGCTCTGGTCTGAATCGGCGGTGTTCGGTCTGCCCGAGGAGGACCCGCAACTGCGCGCACGCCTGGCGGCTGTTCTGGGCCCCGGCGACCTGCTGCTGTTCGGCGGCGTAGAAGCGATCCGAGACATCAACGGTCAAGTCGCCGCGCTGACCAACAGCCTGTTCGTCATCGATGCGACCGGGGTGCTCCATGGACGTTACGACAAGGCCCACCTCGTGCCGCTCGGCGAATATGTGCCGATGCGGACCCTGATGGAGGCGATCGGCCTTGCCCGCCTCACCCCTGGCGATATCGATTTCCAAACCGGCCCCGGCCCACGCACCCTGGTTTTGCCCGGCATGCCAGCGGTCGGCGGGCAGATCTGCTACGAAATCATCTTCGCTGGCGCCGTTGTTGACCCGGACCACCGGCCGTTGTGGATTGCCAACATCTCCAACGATGCCTGGTTCGGCCCCTCCGGCCCACCGCAGCACCTCGCACAAACTCGCCTCCGCGCCATCGAGGAAGGCCTGCCAATGGCGCGTGCCACACCCACGGGCATCAGCGCGGTCACCGATGCGCGCGGCCATGTCATCGCTACCAGTCGGCTCGGTGAGCAGGTCATCATTTCAGCCACGCTGCCTTCACCCCTGCCCCCGACGGTGTTCGCGCGGCTGGGGCAGTGGGCGAGTGCGGGGTTTGGTGCGGTGCTGCTGGTGATTGGGGTTTGGGTGGGGCGGCGATCTCGAGTTGTAGAATAGCAAGGAAGGGCATGGGCAAAGCCCATGTTTGCATCAGACGAGTTCGGTCGGCGTTGCCAACCGCCTCGCTGGCCGTGCTGGCGCCTGTCGGCGCGCATTTTGCGCGCTCGCGGCACGGCGCATATAAAGCTTTCTTTATACCGCTTGCGTCAACTCTCACTGCCGCTTAGACCCGCCGCTTGTTTCCACCGTGCGGGATATTTGCCCAGATGACGCGTTCTTCCTTCCTTTTCACCAGTGAATCGGTGTCCGAAGGCCACCCCGATAAGGTCGCCGACCAGATTTCGGACGCCGTCGTCGACCTGTTCCTAGCCAAGGATCCCGAAGCCCGCGTCGCCTGCGAAACGCTGACGACCACGAATCGCGTCGTTCTGGCAGGCGAAGTCCGCGGGATCGGCATGATCGACACGCACGGCAATTGGGCCCCCGGCGCGCTCGCCGAAATTGAAGCTGCGGTGCGTGCCACGGTCAAGCGCATCGGTTACGAACAGGACGGCTTTCATTGGAAAAGCTTTGAATTTGCCAATCACCTCCATCCGCAATCGGCGCACATCGCCCAGGGTGTGGATGCCAGCGGCAACAAGGATGAAGGCGCCGGGGACCAGGGTATCATGTTCGGTTACGCCACCGATGAAACCCCCGATCTGATGCCAGCGACGCTGTATTACTCGCACAAGATACTGGAACGCATGGCCGCCGATCGCCACAGCGGCGCGGCGCCGTTCCTTGAACCTGATGCCAAGAGCCAGGTCACGCTGGCGTATGAAAACGAGTTGCCGGTTCGCGCCACCGCGCTGGTGGTGTCAACCCAGCACGCGGTCGATTATTGCCTGCCGTGGGAAAGTGATGGCAAGATCGGCGGCGACGCAGCCAACTATGCCGTGCTGCGCGATTATGTGCTGTCGGTGTTCCACACTGTGCTGCCAGACGGCTTCATCACCGCCGAGACTGTCATCCACGTCAACCCCACCGGCCGCTTCGAAATCGGCGGCCCCGATGGTGACGCCGGGGTGACAGGCCGAAAGATCATCGTCGATACCTATGGCGGCGCCAGCCCGCACGGCGGCGGCGCCTTCAGTGGCAAGGACCCGACCAAGGTCGATCGCTCGGCCGCCTATATCACCCGCTATCTCGCCAAGAACATCGTCGCCGCGAAATTGGCACGCCGCTGCACAATTCAGTTGAGCTATGCGATCGGCGTCGCCGAACCGCTGAGTGTCTATGTCGACCTGCACGGCACCGGAATCGTCACGGAAGCCGCGATTGAAGCCGTACTCGGCGACAAGTCGAAGCTTGGTTTTGCACTGACTCCGCACGGCATCCGTACGCACCTTGGCCTCAACAAGCCGATCTACCAGCGCTCCGCCGCCTATGGCCATTTCGGCCGCCAGCCCGATGCCGATGGCGGCTTCAGCTGGGAAAAGACCGACCTGGTCGAGGTGTTGAAGACAGCACTTTAGCGGTTACTCCGCCGCAATCGCCCCGGCCGTTGGTCCCGAATAGACCAGCGCACTGTCGTCGAGATCGAGCATGGGAAATTCGTCCTTCTCGCGCCAGTAATCCTGCGTGTGCTGCCACTCGCGCTTGTCGCCGCGTTTCGGCAGCTTGTGCTGGCCGCGCAAAATATAGTTCGCGTTGAAGTCGTCGGTGTCGATCCAGCTCGACAGTGGCATGTCGCGATCTTCCGCCCGCAGCGCCGGTTCCACCGCAGTCGAACCGCGCGCCGCCATATGGTCGAGCAGGCGGCAGACGAACTGGCTGACCATATCCGACCGCAAGGTCCAGCTGGCGCGCAGATAGCCGAACACCCAAACCAGATTGGGCACCCCGGTGAACATCATGCCGCGCCATGTGACAGTGTCGTTCCAATCGAGCCGCTTGCCGTCGATGGCAAAGGCAATGTCGCCCATCACGCACAGATGAAAGCCGGTGGCCGCCATGACGATATCGGCATCCACCGTCGTTCCGTCGGTCATCGTCAGCCCGGTTTCTGTGAAGGTTTCGATCTCCCCCGTCACCACCCCGGCCTTGCCGGCGCTGATCGCGGCAAACATGTCGCCATTAGGCACGAACGCCAGCCTTTGCTTCCACGGGCGATACGCCGGCGTAAAATGCGCCATGTCATAGCCTTCGGGGAGCAGCGACTTCACCAGTTCGAGCAGCTCGGCCTTGACCACCTCCGGCTCTTCGACACAGCGCCGACACATGGCGTCCTGATCAAAATTGATCTTGCGCCGGGTAATTTCGTGGACCCAGTTCTCGTCGATATCGAGGGCGCGCAGCATGTCGGCAGTCTCATTGGCGTTCGGCGCCGCGAAGAAATAAGTGGGTGAACGCTGCACCATGGTGATCTGCTCGGCCGTCTCCGCCACAACCGGAATGACCGTCGCCGCCGTCGCACCCGAACCGATCAGCGCGACCTTCTTGCCGGCATAATCGATGCTGCCGTCCCAGGCTTCGGTATGGACGATCTGTCCCTTGAAACGGTCCATCCCCGGCCATTCGGGCATATAGCCGTCACGGTGCTTGAAATAGCCCTGACACATCCACAAAAAGCCGGCGGTAAAGGTCTTCACTTCCCCCGATGCCAGCCGCGCTGTCACCGTCCAGGTCGAGGTCTCGCTCGACCAATCGGCAGTTTCAATGGTGTGGCCAAAGCGCAAATGCGGCGCCAGGTCGTTTTCGGCGATCATCTCACCCAAATAGGCCTGAATCTCCTCGGCCGTCGCAATCGGCGGGCCGACCCACGGTTTGAAGCGGAAGCCGAAAGTGTAAAGGTCGCTGTCCGACCTGATGCCGGGGAATTTGTGGGTCAGCCAGGTGCCGCCGAAACTATGCTCGCGCTCCAGCGCCACATAGGTGGTCCCCGGTCGCTCGTTCTTCAGATGCCACGCCGCCGACAGGCCGGAAATCCCGGCGCCGACGATGACTACGTCGAAATGTTCAGCTGAAACGCTCATGGCGACGCTTTCCCGATGCAGTGATTGTCCACCGAACATAGCCCGCCCGGCGCCGCGCCGCGCCTATCAAAAGCTTTGTGTCCTTCCCTCGCCGCTTGCCGCTCTGGCAGCTACCGCCGAGCAGCGCTATGGCAGCGGCCATGGTTCCCGATCCCGCCTCCATCCGCCGGCTTTACGGCCGCCGCACAGGCCACAAGCTGCGCGCTGGCCAATCGGCACTCGTTGAAAGCCGATTGCCGGTCCTTGCCGTGCCCGACCGCGGTGAGTTGAATGCCATGCGGCTGTTTGGTGATCATCGCCCACAGTGGCTCGAAATCGGCTTTGGCCGCGGCGAGCATATGGCGGCGCAGGCCGCCGCCAACCCGAACGTCGGCATCATCGGCGCCGAACCCTTTCTCGATGGCGTCGTCGGCGCACTTCTTGAAATCGAATCCGAAGGCCTCAACAACATCCGCCTGCACAATGGTGACGCGCTCGATGTCATTGATCGCCTGGCTGACGCCAGCCTCGACAAGGTGTTCCTGCTCCATCCCGACCCTTGGCCGAAGTTCCGCCATTCAAAGCGCCGCTTCATAAACCCCGGTCCCCTGGCACTGCTGGCACGGGTGCTCAGGCCCGGCGGTGAGTTCCGCATCGGCACCGATCACCCGGTCTATTGCCGTTGGGCGCTGGCGCAAATGCAGGCCTCACCCGACTTCGAATGGATCGTCGAAGGCCCCGCCGACTGGCAGATTCGAAAGGCAGACTGGCCGCCAACGCGCTATGAGGCCAAGGCGCGGGCGCAGGGGCACGAGGTTTGGTATTTCGGTTATCGCCGTCGCGATTGACCCGAACGGCGTCGCGCTTTACGCATCATCGCCGTGACGATAGCGACTCTTGATTTTGAAAAGCCCATTGCGCTAATCCAGGCGCGCGCGGCGGACTATCGTGCCGCCGGCGATGAAGCCGGTGCCAAACACGCCGACGGTGCCGCACGCCGCCTGCTCGCCGAAACCTATGCGCGGCTGACGCCATGGCAAAAGACCCAGGTCGCGCGCCATCCGTCGCGGCCGCATTTCACCGATACCGTCAAGGCACTGGTCGAAAATTTCACCCCGCTCGCCGGTGATCGCGTCTTCGGTGAGGATGCAGCGATCATCGGTGGCATCGGCCGGCTGCGCGGCCATAACACCCCGGTCATGGTCATCGGCCAGGAAAAGGGCAACGACATTCCCAGCCGGGTGAAACACAACTTCGGCATGGGCCGGCCAGAGGGCTATCGCAAGGCCAGCCGCCTTGTCGAAATGGCCGGTCGGTTCAACGTGCCCGTCGTTACACTCATCGATTCGCCAGGCGCCTACCCCGGGATGGATTCAGAGGAACGCGGCGTCGCCGAGGCTATCGCACGTTCCACGCAGGTCTTCCTCGATGCACCGGTGCCGATCATCGCCGCGATTACCGGGGAAGGCATGTCCGGCGGCGCCATTGCGCTTGCTGCCGCCAATCGGCTGATCATGTTCGAACATGCGGTTTATGCGGTGATTTCGCCCGAAGGCTGCGCCAGCATCCTGTGGCGCACCGCCGAAAAGACCGCCGGCTCAGGCGCCAACAGCCATGCCCCCGAAGCCGCCGAAGCCATGCGCGTCACGGCCGCCGACCTGAAAAGACTCGGTGTCATTGACAGCATCGTCAGCGAACCACTCGGCGGCGCTCAGCGCGACCCGGCCGCCGCCATCGCTTCGTTGACCATGGCCATCGCCGCCGAATTGATGCCGCTGCTGTCGCTTGATGCCGTCACATTGCGCAAAGATCGGCGGGCCAAGTTCACCCAAATGGGCCGGCTGCTCTGAATCAGGCGCCGCAAATCACCAACGTCGTCGCCGCGGCGATCGTCGATACCACCAACCGCATCCTCGTCGCCCAGCGCGCCCCTGGTACTTCGCTGGCCGGGTTGTGGGAGTTTCCCGGCGGCAAGATCGAGCCCGGCGAAACGCCGGAGGCAGCGTTGGTCCGCGAGT
>JAYUUE010000225.1:0-11242 GCA_043754785.1 Polymorphobacter sp.
GCGAGAGACGCCGAAGGCGGCCCGAGGTGAGGGGTGTTTCGACGGCGACGGCCCCCTCACCCCGCCGCGCTTTGCGCGAGTCGCCCTCTCCCGCGAGGGGAGAGGGAAACGATTACTCCGCGCGCCTCACATATTCGCGCTCATACGTATCGACAACGATCTTCGTCCCTGCGTTGATGAATGGCGGCACCATCACGCGAACGCCATTCTCGAGGATCGCCGGCTTGTAGCTGGAAGATGCCGTCTGGCCCTTCACCACCGCTTCGGTGTCGCGGATCACCGCCTCGATGGTGTCGGGCAGCTGCACCGAAATCGGCTTTTCGTCATAGGTTTCCATAACGACATCCATGCCGTCCTGCAAAAAGTCGGCGGCATCGCCGAGCAAATCGCGCGGCAGGCTGACCTGATCGTAATTCAGCTTGTCCATGAAGGTCAGCTGCTCACCTTCGGCATAGAGAAACTGGAAATCGCGCGTGTCGAGCCGCACTTTTTCCACGCTCTCGGCCGACCGAAACCGCTCGTTGGTCTTGCGGCCATCGATCAGGTTTTTCAGCTCGACCTGCATATAGGCGCCGCCCTTGCCGGGCTGGGTGTGCTGGATCTTCACGGCGCGCCACAGGCCGCCCTGATATTCGAGGATATTGCCGGGGCGAATTTCGACGCTGTTGATCTTCACGGGAGTGGGTCTCTGCCTGAACGGAAGCGGCAGCCCTTAGCCGGTCCGCAGCGTTCTGCCAACCAAGGGCTATTTCGCCGCCTTCGCCAGATACGGCATCACATCGACATTGCGATACCCCGGCACCTGCGACGCGAAATGCCGCAGCCAGTAACCATGCCCGCCGCCATAAACCACCAGCACACGATCGCCCGGCTTGGCCACTTGCATCAACTTGCCGAAAATCTTGGCATTGCGCAGATACCAGCCGGCGTTGAGGTCAGCTCCGGTCTGCTCGTCGCGGTCGCCGATCGGCAACATGCCATAATAACCAAGCATATTGCCCTGAATGCCGGCAGGGTCGTTCATCTTCATCAGCATCTGCGCGACGCTGTGAGTTTTTTGTTCGGCTTCAAAAGCCTTGGACCAAGCGGCGACCGGGATGTTCAATGCCGCCAATTGTGCCGTCTGGCTGAATTTCGCGGCGGTTTCCAGCAGCTTGTCATATGGAAAATAGTCCGGCTCACCATCTTTAGGCTGTTCATCGATGCCATTGACGGTCTTCAGGCCTATAGCGTGCGCGGTGCGATAGCCGATCTGAACAATCTCGTTGGCCTCCTTCGCCAGCATGTCGGGGCCAAACCGATCATATTCGGCGACGGCGAAACTCGGCGCCTCGCTTCGCATTTCGACCATGACATGCGTGGGCTTGAAGGTCGCCAGCGCCTTGGCAACGCGCTGAAGTTCGGCCTGCTTCGCGGGCGTCAATACCGAATCAACCTTCACATTGTTTATGTCGAGCCCCGGATTGCCGAAGTGATAGGCGCCGAGGATCATCACCTCCACCGGAGCGGGGGTTGGCGGCGGCGCGGCGGCGATGGTAGCAAGGCCAAGGGCAATCAATATCAGGGGTTTGGGCATCGGCGGGCCTCAATGGTGTATTATCCAGACAATACGCCGCGTTGATGTGGTGTCAACCGATGATTACGCTGCCAGCACAGCCTCGAACGCCTTCACCCCTTGCCCCGGCCCGTCCGGATGCGACCACACCGCTTTGACGACGGCAACGAAATCCGCGCCAGCCGCCACAATCGGCGCGGCATTTGTCGGGGTAATCCCGCCGATGGCGACGCACGGCAGCTGGCTGATCGTCGTCCACCACGTCAGGATTTCCGGCGCCGGGCGGTAATGGCTGGGCTTGGTCGTCGTTTCGTGAAACGCTCCAAACGCCACATAATCGGCGCCCTCCTCGCCGGCCTCCATCGCCAGGTGCCGGCTGTCATGGCAGGTGCGGCCGATCTGCGCGTCGGGCCCGAGCAGCGCCCGCGCCTCCCTGATGCTGCCGTCCGACTGCCCCAGATGCACGCCATCGGCGCCGCACGCCTTGCCCAGATCGGCACGATCATTAAGCAGGAATGCCACGTCGTGCGCGGCACACACCGGCACCAAGGCCTCGGCGGCGCGCAGCACGACATCGTCCGCCACATCCTTCAATCGTAGCTGAAACGCCGCCACAGGACCGCCATCCAGCGCCGCCTTCAACGCTTCGACAAACTCCGGAATAATAATGACGGGCGGTGAAACCAAATAAAGCTGGCACGCCGGCCGCCGCTGGCGCTCGAACCGCTCGCCAAACCCCGGATCGAGCGGAATCAAATCATCGACGGCCAAGGATCAGTCCTTACCGAGATAGATATCGACGATCTTGTCGAGCATCGCCAGCGCTTCGTCGCGCGGCCGCTGGAAGGTGTTGCGGCCGATGATCGAGCCATTGCCACCACCATCGCGAATGTCGCGCGCATCCTGATACACCGCATCGGCACCCTTGGCAGCACCACCCGAGAACACCACGATGCGGCGACCGTTGAGGCACGCCTGGCGGACGTGCGCGACGCGCTTGGCCTGGGTGCTCCAGTCGCCGCCTTCATAGGCCTTTTTGGCGTCCTTCTGCTCGATATGGTCGCTCGGCAGCTTGACTTTGATGATGTGCGCCCCCGCCAGTGCCGCCATGTGCGCGGCATAGGCGCCCACATCGAGCGCCAGTTCACCGGCCTTGGAAATCTCTCCGCCGCGTGGGTATGACCAGATCACCGTGGCGATACCAACGGCCTTAGCCTCTTGCGAGAGTTCGCGAATTTCCTCCATCAGTTCGAAGATATCGTCGGACCCCGGATAGATGGTGAAGCCAATCGCCGAGCACCCCAGCCGCAACGCATCATCGACGGTCGCCGTCACCGCCTGGTTGATGCTCGTCGACCAGCTGTTCGAGCTATTGACCTTGAGGATCGTCGGGATCTGCCCGGCAAACGTATCGGCCCCCGCCTCGATCATCCCCAGCGGCGCCGCATAGGCCGAAAGCCCGGCGTCGATCGCCAGCTGGAAATGGTAGTGCGGATCATAGGCCGCGGGGTTCGCGGCAAAGCTGCGCGCCGGGCCATGCTCGAAGCCCTGATCGACCGGCAAAATCACCAGCTTGCCGGTACCGCCCAGCCGCCCCTGCATCAAAATCCGCGCCAGATTGGCCTTGGTGCCGGGATTGTCGCTCTCGTAATTGCTCAGGATGGCGCGGACGGCCGGGGTCATGGTGGTAGTTTGGGGGGTTGTCATCTTAAGCTCCTGAAACTTTAAATATCGAACCAGCGCCGCAGAGCGGCATCGACTTCGATCATGACGTCATTCGATGCTCTGCCGATTGGCTTTCCGAGGCGCTGCAACCATATCGCCTGCACCTTGTCGATCTCGATTTCGCTCTCGAACTTCAATGCGTTGTCAGCGTCAGGAAGTATTCGCACGCGGTACAAGCTGTCGCCCGTCATATGGCTGCTAAGTGGGCATACGGTAACACTCGGGTGAAACTCGTTGAAAAGGTCCGACTGCACGATCAATCCCGGGCGCGGCTTCCCCGAAAAGTCGCCCGCACCAGCGATGGTGTAAATATCGCCACGTTGCATCGGCTATTAGTCGTCCAACTGCGGGCCGGCGCGATCAACTTCATTAGAAGCAGCCATCGATTCCCAATAAGCATCCTCTTCAGTCCAGCCGCGCGCCGCAGCGTTTTGTGACTGTCGCCGCGCTTCGGCGCGTAAAGCAACGTCATTGCGATCGACATACAAGCGCACGGCATCCCGCGCGACTTCGCTCTTGCTGCGCCCTTGCGCCTTGGCGACCGACGCCAAACGCGTTTCCAGTTTCGTATCGATGCGCAGGCCCAGAGAGGCAGTTTCGTTCAACATGTTAAACAGCGTAGTTTCGGGAGGAGTAGAAATCAATCCTTGAAATGCTGTTCCGCCACCTGCACGAACAGCTCGAAAATGCTCTCGGCAATCTCGCATGCCTCGCCCTCGTCCATGCCTGACAGCGTATTGGCCACCGCGCCGGTCTTCACGGCGCCATTCTCGACAATCGGCCCGGCTTTGGTCATGCGATCGGTGATCTCGTTGTAGATGATGCGCTCCTCGGGGCGAAACTCCTCGCCTTTCATGTCGCGAATGGCGCGAAACGCCTCGCCGATCCGGGCGTGTATCGGGTCGGCCGAACGCGCCAGCTTCCACGCCGCCGGATAGAGCTTTTCCCAAAGATGATCAGTGTCGATTGTCATGCCCCGCCCCTCCTCAGCGCCTCGATGCCCGGCAGCGCCTTGCCTTCCATCCATTCCAGAAAGGCGCCGCCTGCGGTCGAGACGAAACTGAACTGGCCTGCCACCCCGGCATGGTTGAGCGCCGCCACCGTATCGCCGCCACCGGCGACAGAACGCAGACTGCCACTTTGAGTCAACGCCCCGGCAACCCGTGCAAGCGCCGTGGTAGCCGTGTCGAACGGCGGCGTCTCGAACGCCCCCAACGGCCCGTTCCACACCAAGGTCCTGCAGATTTTCAGCGCATCGCCCAGCGCCTCGACTGCCGATTCGCCGATATCGAGGATCATTTCGTCAGCGGCGACATCGTGAACATTGCAGGTGCGATGGGGCGCATTTGCGACAAACTGCTTCGCCACCACCACATCATAGGGCAGATGCACCGTGCAATTGGCTGCCTCGGCGTGTGCCAATATGTCGAGAACGGTCGGCGCTAGGTCATGCTCGAACAGCGACTTGCCGACGTTGATGCCCTTGGCCGCCAGGAATGTATTCGCCATGCCGCCACCGATCATCAGATGATCGACCTTCGCCACCAGATGCATCAGCACATCGAGCTTCGACGAAACCTTTGCCCCGCCGACCACCGCCGCGACCGGATGCTCGGGATTGCCCAGCGCCGTCTCCAGCGCCGTCAATTCCGCCTGCATCGACCGCCCGGCGAACGCTGGCAGCAAATGCGCCAGTCCTTCGGTCGAGGCATGGGCACGGTGGGCTGTTGAAAACGCATCATTGACGTAAAAATCGCCCAGCCGCGCCAGTTGCGCTGCAAATGCCGGATCATTGGCTTTTTCACCCGCGTGAAACCGCGTGTTTTCCAAAACCGCAATCGACCCCGGCGCCAGCGCTGCCACTGCCGCTTCGGCGGCCGCGCCGACGCAATCGTCAACGAACGTCACCGGCCGCCCCAACACATCGGCGAGCGCTGCCGCCACCGGTCGCAGCGTCTCGGAGCGATCATCGCCCTTTGGCCGACCAAAATGCGACAACACGAGCACCACCGCGCCGCGGTCCGCCAGTGCCGCCAGCGTCGGCACCGATGCTGTCAGCCGCGTCACGTCGCCGATGACGCCGCCGGCCATCGGCACGTTGAGATCGGCCCGCACCAAAACGCGCTTGCCCGCAACATGGGGCATGTCGTCGATGGTAAGGAATTCCGTCACGATCAGAGCAACTTGCCCATCGCCACAGCGGTATCGGCCATGCGGTTGGAAAAGCCCCACTCATTGTCGTACCACGAAACCACCCGTACCAGATCGCCGCCGATCACCGCGGTTTCGAGCGAATCGACCGTTGATGACGCCGCATCATGGTTGAAATCGATCGAAACCAACGGTTCGTCAGTCCAAGCCAGCACGCCGTGCAATTCACCGTCCGCAGCAGCCTTCAGCGCGGCGTTGATTTCATCGCGCGTCACCGCTCGCCCCGACTGGAAGGTCAGATCGACGAGGCTGACATTCGGCGTCGGCACGCGCACCGCCGAACCATCGAGTTTGCCCTTCAACTGGGGCAGCACTTCACCAACCGCGCGCGCCGCCCCGGTCGTCGTCGGGATCATCGACATGGCCGCCGCCCGCGCCCGGCGCGGGTCTTCATGCAACTGATCAAGAATCTTCTGATCGTTGGTGTAGCTGTGGATCGTCGTCATCAGCCCCTTAACGATGCCGAACTCGCGGTCGAGCACCATGGCGACCGGCGCCAGGCAATTGGTCGTGCACGATGCGTTGGAGACGATCTTGTGGTCGGCGGTCAACTTGTCGTGGTTGACGCCGTATACCACCGTCAGATCGACACCCTTGCCCGGCGCGGAAATCAACACGCGCTTGGCGCCGGCGGTCAAATGCAAGCCGGCCTTGTCTGCGGCGGTAAAAAAGCCGGTGCATTCGAGCGCGACATCGACGCCCATTTCGCCATGCGGCAGCTTCGCCGGATCGCGCTCGGCGGTGACGCGGATGCGATTGCCGTCGACAACCATAAAGTCGCCATCGACTTCGACAGTGCCGGGATAGGTGCCGTGCACCGAATCATATTTCAACAGCCGCGCATTGGCGGCAGCGTCGCCAAGATCGTTGATGGCAACGACGATTATGTCGGTGCGCTTCGATTCATGAATCGCGCGAAGCACATTGCGCCCGATGCGCCCGAAACCGTTGATGGCAACTTTGATGGCCATGATATTCGTCCTTTCATGCGATTCCGAATGCGATCCGGAACCCAGTTTTTTCACCGTGCCAGTCGTGCCTTCACCCGCGCCGCAACCTTGGGCCCGGTCAATCCGAAATGGTCATACAGCACATCGATCGGCGCCGACGCGCCAAAGCCATCGACGCCGATATTGAGCCCGTCGTTGCCGGTATAGCGTTCCCAGCCCAGCGTCACCCCGGCCTCGACCGACACCAGCAGCTTGTCCTTGGCCAATATGTCGGCGCGATACACCGCATCCTGCGCATCGAACGCCTCCCAGCAGGGCATCGACACCACATCGCAGCCAATGCCTTCGGCTTCGAGCAGATCGGCGGCGGCAACGGCAACTTCGACTTCCGAGCCGGTGGCGAGGAACACCACCTCGCGCGCAGCCGCTGCAGGTTTAAGGCGATACGCCCCCTTCGCAGTCAGGTTTTCACCCGCCGGCGCCTTTGTCGCGAGATGGCGCAACTGCGACAAATTCTGCCGGCTCAACGCCAGCACCGAGGGCCGCGTCCTGTCCGCCAGCGCCAGCGCCCAGGCTTCCGCCGTCTCCACCGCATCGGCCGGACGATACACCGCCAGATTGGGGATCGCCCGCAACGACAGCAGATGTTCGACTGGCTGGTGCGTCGGGCCATCTTCGCCCAGCCCGATGCTATCGTGCGTCAGAACATGTATGACCCTCGCGCGCTGCAACGCCCCCAATCGGATCGCATTGCGCATATAGTCCGAAAACACCAGGAAAGTGCCGCCATAAGGAATGGCGCCGCCGTGCAGCGCGATGCCGTTCATCGCCGCCGCCATGCCGAATTCACGGATGCCATAGTTGACGTAACGCCCGGCATAACTGTCGGCGGCAAACGTCGTCTGGTCCTTGGTGCGCGTGTTGTTCGATCCCGTCAGATCGGCCGAACCGCCGAACAATATCGGCGCCAACGGGTTCAGCGCCATCAGCGCCAGTTCCGACGCCTTGCGGGTGGCGATCTTCTGCGGCGCTGCGATCAATGCGGCGATATGCGCGTCGAGCGCTGCGAACGCCGCCGCCGGCACAGCGCCCGCCATCCGCGCGGTGAAGTCCGCTGCATGCGCTGATGCGGCCAGCCGCGCCTCCCATGCCGCCCGATCCGGTGCACCGCGCTGCCCGGCTGCCTCCCAATCCGCCTTGACCGCCGCCGGGATCACGAACGGCGGATAATCCCAGCCCAGCGCTGCCCGAGCCCCAGCGATCTCCTTGGCGCCGAGCGGCGAACCATGTGACCCACTGGTCCCGGCCTTGGTCGGAGCGCCGAACCCGATGATGGTCCGGCAGGCAATCAACGATGGCCGCGGGTCTGCCTTTGCCACCGCCAGCGCTGCATCGACCGCCGCGAAATCCAGCCCGTCACAGGCAATCACGTGCCAGCCCGCCGCATCGAAACGCTTGGCCATGTCCTCCGATGTCGACAGCGACGTCGCGCCATCGATCGAGATGCGGTTGTCGTCCCAAAGCACATTCAAACGGCCGAGTCGCAAATGCCCGGCCAGCCCGATGGCCTCCTGACTGATGCCCTCCATCAAACAGCCGTCGCCGGCAATGACCCAGGTGCGGTGGTCAACCAGATCGTCGCCGAAAACCGCATTCAGATGCCGCTCGGCCATCGCCATGCCGACCGCCATTGCCAGCCCCTGCCCGAGTGGCCCTGTCGTGGTTTCAACACCCGCCAGCTCGAAATTTTCGGGGTGCCCGGCGCACGGGCTGCCGAACTGGCGAAAATTGCGGATGTCGTCCAACGTCGGCCGCGCATAACCGGTCAGATGCAGCAGCGCATAAATCAACATCGAGCCGTGGCCCGCCGACAGCACGAACCGATCCCGATCAGCCCAATCCGGGCGCTTGGCATCGAACTTCAGATGGCGGGTAACCAGCGCCGTCGCCGCATCGGCCATGCCCATCGGCATCCCCGGATGCCCCGAATTCGCCGCTTCGACAGCATCCATCGCCAAGGCACGAATGGCGTTCGCCAGTTCACGAGAATCAGTCATGTTCGACTATCAGTCCGGATCGAGGCCGGGCAAACCGGCGTGCAGGCGAATCGCGGCGGACATTGGCCAGACGATAGCGCCAGCGTCAACCGGCAACGCTGCGGTGCAGCATTGACCCCAGTTGACCATGCGTCTTACACTTCATCGCAAAGCGACTGTTTTGACAGGACGAGCATCATTTCCAACGCACCAGACCTTGCCGACCGACTCGAATCGGCCCTCGCCCATATCGATTCCGCCATCGCCGCCCGCAATGCCGACAAAGCTGTTGCCGAGGCGCGCCACGCGGCGCTGAAGGCGGCTGCCAGCGAGGCCGTTGCCGCGCTCGACAGCCTGATCGGCGACGGCTGATGGGCCAGGTCATCGTCGATATCGGCGGCCGCAACTATCCCCTGTCATGCCGGGACGGCGACGAGGCGCATCTGGCCGAACTGGCGAGTGGCATCGCCGCCAAGGCCGATGGCCTGACGGTCCAGCTTGGCCAGATGAGCGAGGCGCGATTGCTGCTGATGACGGCGCTGATGATCGCCGACGAACTCCACGAGGCGAAAAAGGGCCATTTCGGCGCCGCGCCTGCCGATCCGCGCCTCGTCGCGCTGGTAGCGCGCGCCGAAGCACTCGCCGCCACCCTGCAGGATTAGGCTTTTGCCAC
This sequence comes from Polymorphobacter sp., assembly GCA_043754785.1. GTDB lineage: Bacteria > Pseudomonadota > Alphaproteobacteria > Sphingomonadales > Sphingomonadaceae > Sandarakinorhabdus. The sequence continues at coordinate 9,151 of JAYUUE010000225.1, forward strand.
CGCATTGCAGCCCGCACCGCATGCGCCTATATTCCGTACAGGCGGGACTGCCCGGCACGAGCATCGAGCATCCCTGAGGCGATTCACTATCCTAGGGGGCTGGCCCTGGGCGGATCCTGGTCTGTCCTATCTGGCTCCCACCTGACGTAAACGGCGTCAGAGGATCTTCTCGCAACGACCCATGGTGGTTCCGCCGATTCCATGACCAAATGCTCCAAACAAGCGCTGCGCCGACACTATCGCGCCGCGCGGCAGGCGTTTGCCGCAAGCCTGTCGCTGGCTGAACGCGACACCCTTGAACGCGCGCTCGCCGCCATCGTCATGCCATTGCTCACGGCCTGCCAACGCCCCGCCAGCTATGTAGCGATGCCCGAGGAAATCAGCCCGCGCTTCATCGCCGCCACGGTCCTGCCCCGTGTTACGGGCGGCGCGCTGACCTTCCATGATGGCACCGGCCCTGCGCTGATCCCCGGCTTTGCCGGCATACGCGAACCGCGCGCCGACGCGCCGCGCGTCACCCCCGACCTGCTGCTCGTCCCGCTGGTCGCCATCACCCCCGCCGGCGTCCGCCTCGGCCAGGGCAAGGGTTATTACGACCGCTTTCTCGCCGCACACCCCGTCCGTACCATCGCCCTTGCCTGGGACGTTCAGATCGCCGGCACCCTGCCAACCGACCCCTGGGACATCGCCATGGATTATATAGCGACACCGACACGACTGTTCGATTGCGCCAACCCGCGCTAACAGCGCCGCATGACTTCCACACCTCCTGAACCAAGCTGGCGCAAGCCCGTCGGCATCCTCGGCCTGCTGGCCTATCTGGCCGTATACGCGCTGGTCGTCAGCCGCTTCGCCGACACGCTGTCGGCGCTGCCCCAGCCGGTGATGGTCATCGCCTATCTCGTTGCCGGCCTCGCCTGGCTATTGCCGTTGCGGCCGTTGTTCCTGTGGATGAACACCGGTCACTGGACCCAGCGCGGAAACACGAAATGAAGGCCGGCGCCGAATGCCGGACCATGGCCGAGGTCCGCGCCGGCGTCGATGCCGTCGACGGTGCGCTGGTGGCGCTGCTCGCCGAACGGTTCGCCTATATGGATGCCGCGGCGCGGATCAAACCGAACCGCGACGCGGTGCGCGACGAAGCCCGCAAGGCGCAGGTCATCGCCAACGCCAGCACTGCCTGCGCCGCCGCTGGCCTGCCCGAAGGTCTGGCCGCAACGCTGTGGGAATTGCTGGTCGAAGCTTCGATCGCCTACGAACTGCGCGCCTGGGACAGGCGCCGAAGCTGAAGCCAACCGCCGAAAACGGCAGTGGCGCGAGTGACGGGGCTCGAACCCGCGACCTCCGGCGTGACAGGCCGGCGCTCTAACCAACTGAGCTACACCCGCATAAGCGCTGCGGAGCCGGGGGATTAGGGTTGCACCCCCCGCGTGTCAAGCACGGCTTCCCCCCGCCACCAAATGATTCTACGCAGCCGGCATGACCAAGCACGACCCCGCAGCCAGTATCGCCCGCCTCATCGCGCTGCTCGATGTCGAACCGCTGGCGGAAAACGCCTTTCGCGGCCAATCGACCGATGCCGGCTGGAACCGCGTCTATGGCGGCCAGGTCGTCGCCCAGGCGCTGATGGCGGCGTCAAAGACCGTCGATGACAGTCGCCTCTGCCACTCGCTGCACAGCTATTTCATCCGTCCGGGCGATCCGGCGCACTCCATCGACTATCAGGTGGAGCGTGACCGCGATGGCGCCAGCTTTACCACCCGGCGCGTCATCGCGCTGCAAAAAGGCCGGCCGATCTTCAACATGGCAGCGTCGTTCCAGACGCAAGAGCCCGGCCTAAGCCATGGCACCACCGCGCCTCTCGTCACCCCGCCCGAAGACCTGCCGAGCGAATGGGACCTCGCCGAAGCGCATTCCGAGCACATGCCGGAACCGCAGCGCAGCAACTGGCGCGCCCGTGATCGCCCCATCGAATATCGCCCGCTCGATCCTTCAAATCCGTTTCAGCCCGTGGCCGCGCCTGCGCTGGCCCGGCACTGGGTTCGCGCCGCGGCGCCCTTCACCGCCAGCCAGCCCGTCATGCGCGCCCTGT
>JAYUUE010000226.1:0-11223 GCA_043754785.1 Polymorphobacter sp.
TCGACCAGCTCGAAAGCAGCCTTGAAGGCGCGCATATGTGCTTCATCGCCGCTGGCATGGGCGGCGGCACCGGCACCGGCGCCGCGCCTGTGGTGGCCCGCGCGGCGCGCGAAAAGGGCATCCTAACCGTCGGCGTGGTCACCAAGCCGTTCACCTTTGAAGGCAACAAGCGCATGCGCGCCGCCGAAGAAGGCATCGCCGAGCTGCAAAAGCACGTCGATACGCTCATCATCATCCCTAACCAGAATTTGTTCCTCATCGCCAACGCCAGCACGACCTTCAAGGACGCGTTCGCCATGGCCGATCAGGTGCTCCACCAGGGCGTGCGCGGCATCACCGACCTGATGATCATGCCCGGGCTGATCAACCTCGATTTCGCCGATATCCGCACCGTGATGTCTGAAATGGGCAAGGCGATGATGGGCACCGGCGAAGCAACCGGGGAGCGCCGCGCGCTCGAAGCCGCCGAGAAGGCCATCGCCAATCCGCTGCTCGATGAAGTCAGCATGCGCGGCGCCAAGGGTGTCATCATCAACATCACCGGCGGCGAGGATTTGCGGCTGATGGAGGTTGACGAGGCCGCCACTTACATTCGCGACATGGTCGATCCCGAAGCCAACATCATCGTCGGCTCGGCGTTCAACAAGAATTTGGATGGCATCATGCGCGTCTCGGTCGTTGCCACCGGCATCGACGCCGCCGCACGCGCCGCCACCGCGCCACAAGCCCCGGCACGCCCGCGCGGCGAATCGGCGTTTCCGGCGCAGACCAGCATCTTTGCCATGCCGCCGGTCGCCGCCGCCGCACCGGTGGTGCCTGAGCCGGTGGCTGCCGCGCAATCCGAAGCCGAGCCCGAACCCGCCGAGGTGGACTTGGGCATGGCCGCCGAACGTGTCGAGGACGAGGAGATTGTGCTGACCGTTCCCGAACCCGAACGCGCTCCGGTGGTCGTGCCAATGCACCCCCAGCCGGTCGAGGAGGAGCGCCCGCAGACGCTGTTCGAAAAGATGATGAACCTGTCGCGCGGGCCAAAGCCCAAACCGGCCCCGGCCGCCACGCTCGCCCCTGAACCGGTCGCGGCACCTTCGGACGTCGACATCCCGCCGTTCTTCAAGCGGCAGGTGAACAACTGATCTGGCTCTTGGTCCTCCTCCCTTACCGGGGGGAGGGCCAGCACTGCGGGGGATTGGCCCCGCGCCACACGTACCGCCATCATGTCCAATGCGTACGCCATCGCCGGCAACCGTTTCGGCCTCGGCCTGCGCCCGGCCGACACCGCCCCGGCCGATCCGCAACGCGATCTGATTGCCCAGCTCGCGCGCTTCCACCCGCGCCCGCAAGCCATTGCATACCTTCCCGGCAGCGGCGCGATGGCGGAGCAATTTCGCGAATATCTGGAGGCCATCCGCGCCGCCAAAGCCAATGACACCGCCGATGACGCCAACCTCCGCCAGACACTGCGCCGCCAATATCAGGCCAGTTACGGCGGCCAGGCGCGCGCCCGCATCGTTTCGGCGTTGACCACAGACACGCCATTCCCCGAACGACTGGTGCATTTCTGGGCCAATCATTTCGCGGTGTCGGCCGACAAGTTGCAGACGATCGGGTTGGCCGGCACGCTGGAGTTCGAGGCCATTCGCCCGCACATCGCCGGCCGCTTCGGCGACATGCTGCTGGCGGCGCTACAACATCCGGCGATGTTGCTTTACCTCGACCAGGCGCAATCCATCGGCCCCGATTCCGCCATCGCCCAGATCGCAGCCCAGAACGCCACTCGCCGCCCCAACGCCAAAAAGCGCGGCCTCAATGAAAATCTCGGCCGCGAAATCCTCGAACTCCATACGCTGGGCGTCGGCAGCGGCTATGGCCAGGCCGATGTCCAGGAATTGGCGCGGGCGCTGTCCGGCTGGAGCATCGGCGGCTTTGTCCGTGCGCCCGTCGGCATCGAAGCGCCCGATGGCGCTTTCGTCTTCCAGCCGCAATGGCACGAACCCGGCGACCGCAGCGTGCTCGGCAAACGCTATGCACAAGCGGGTGAGGGCCAGGCGCGCGCCATGCTCGCCGACCTCGCCGCGCATCCGGCCACCGCGCACCAGCTGGCGACCAAACTCGCCCGGCATTTTGTCGCCGATGTGCCACCGCCGGCGCTGGTCGACCGCCTTGCCGCCGCCCATGTCGCCAGCGGCGGTGCCTTGATGGCGGTGTACCGCGTGCTTGTCACCGCGCCCGAAGCCTGGGCCAGCCCCGCCCCCAAGTTCAAGACACCATGGGACTGGACAATCTCATCACTGCGCGCGGTGGGTATGACCACGGCGCCCGATTTGCGGCTGGTTGGTGCGCTCACCGAACTCGGCCAGCCGATCTGGCGCTCGGGTTCGCCGGCCGGCTGGGACGATATTGCCGCCAGCTGGGCCGCGCCCGACGCGCTGCTGCGCCGCATCGAACTCGCTGGACGCATCGCGGCGGGCATCGGTGACCGCATCGACGCGCGCGCCTTGGCGCCCGCCATCCTCCCCACGTGCTCACCCTGGCCACGGCACAAGCCATCGCCCGCGCCGACACCCCGCAACAGCGGCTGGCACTGCTGCTCTCCGCCCCCGAATTCCTGCGGAGATAGACCATGCTGAACCGCCGCTTTTTCCTGGGCGTTGGCGCTACAGCATTGTTGACGCCGCATCTGGCGCTCGCCGCAGCCACCACTGATCGCCGGCTGGTGTTCATCATCCTGCGCGGCGCCATGGACGGCCTGTCGGCGGTCATGCCGGTCAGCGACCCGGCCTATGCGGCGCTGCGCGGCAATTTCGGCCCGCCGCCCGACGCTGGCCGGCCGTTGCCGCTCGGCGATTTCGCCCTGCATCCGGCGCTGGCGCAAACCGGCGCGCTCTATGCAAAGGGCGAGGCGCTGTTCGTCCACGCCATCGCGTCGCCCTACCGCGAGCGCTCGCATTTCGATGCGCAGAACGTCCTCGAAACTGGCGGCACCGCGGCTTATGCGCTCAAGGACGGCTGGCTCAACCGGCTGCTGCCGCTGTTGCCGCACGCTGGTGAAGCTGCGGTGGCGATTTCGCCGACCCTGCCGATGGCGCTGCGCGGCGCCGCGCCTGCCACTTCGTTCGCGCCGTCGCAACTGCCGCAGGCTGATGACGATCTACTAGCGCGCGTCGGGGCGCTCTACGCCGGCGACCCGCAACTCCATGCGCTATGGAGTGCCGCCATCAACGCGCGGACGATGGCCGGCGCCAATGCGACCGGCAAATCCAACCCGGCAGCGCTCGGCAAGCTGGCAGCGACCTTCCTTGCCAAACCCGCTGACGCGCGCATCGCCATCATCGAAATCAATGGTTGGGATACGCACAGCGCGCAAGCCGGACGCCTCAACAACCAGCTCAAGCAGATCGACGCGGTCATCGCCGCGCTGCGTGATGGCCTCGGCGCCGATTGGGCCACCACCGCGATCGTCGCCGCTACCGAATTCGGGCGAACCGCCGCCCCCAACGGCACCGATCACGGCACCGGCGGCGTCGCGTTGGTCGCCGGCGGCGCCATCAAGGGTGGCCGGGTGATCGCCGATTGGCCTGGCGTTGCCCCCGGCCAGCTTTACGAAGCCCGCGACCTGCGCGCCACCGCCGACCTGCGCTCGCTGTTCGCCGGGCTGGCGGCGGCGCACTTCGGCCTCGATCAGGCGCTGGTGACACACCGCGTCTTCGGCGGCGACCCGGCGGTGCGGCCGCTGCAGGGGCTGGTGCGAGCCTAAAGGCTGCGCTGCATATACGCCACATCGAGCCAGCGCCCGAACTTGCGACCGACATTGACCAGCATTCCGGCATCGCGGAACCCGCACGCCGCGTGCAGCCGGCGTGAGGCAATGTTGCCGCTGCCATCGCCGATCATCGCGATCATCTCGCGGAAACCGGCGGCCCGCGCGGCATCGACCAGCGCCGTCAGCAGCGCCGCACCAATCCCGCGCCGGTGCGCGGCTTGCGCCACATACACCGAATTTTCGCAGGTCTGCGCATAGGCCGGGCGGTTCCGAAACTGCGCCGCATAGGCATAGCCGAGCACCGTGCCGTCTGCCTCCGCCACCAGCCACGGCCAGGCCCGTTCAAGCACGCGCGCCATCCGCGCCGCCATTTCGTCCTCTGTCGGCGCTTCGGTTTCAAAGCTGGCGGTGCCGGTCAGCACGTGCGGCGCGTAAATTGTCGCCACCGCCGCTGCATCGGCCAGTGTCGCCGCGCGAACCATCACAGCAGCGCCAGCACGGTCTCGGACGGCCGCGCCAGAATGACGCCCTTCGGCGCGATCACCACCGGCCGGTTGATCAGGATCGGATCGACCGCCATCGCCGCCAGAATCGCCGCGGCATCGGCGCCGACCAGATCAGGCGCCTCCTTCGCCCGCAGCAGGGCACTCGCTCCGCCGACTGCCGCCGCCACCTACGCCAGCGTTTGTGCATCGGGCGGCGTCTTCAGATACTCGACGATCATCGGTTCGGCCCCCCTTTCGCGGATCAGCGCCAGCGCGTTGCGCGACGTGCCGCAGTTCGGGTTGTGCCAGATGGTGATGCTCATCCACCGACGATGCCGCCCGGCACCGCTGTGCGTCAAGCGACAAGTCAGGCGCGCTATTTCGGGTTCGCGCCAGAGCCCAAATTAAGGATGCGATCTCGGGCAGCATCGGCCCGCGCACTTTTCGGATAGGTCGTCAGGAATCGCTCACACAGCCCGACAAGGCTATTGCTGGCGCAATTGTCCCAATCGGCCTTTTCCTTCTGGGCAATCCGCTCCATCTCAATCGCGGCGTTTATCTTGCTCGCTCTGGATTGCGCGTCCCGGACCCAGCGGCCCTTGGGATAGGAGCGCAAATAATATTCACAGGCGCCAAAGACCTTGTCGCTCTTGCAAGACAGCCAGTTGGTTTTCTCCAGCGCCTTGTCGTCAACAGGCGGCGGTGCCGGCACCGGTGTGAGCGCCGCCACCAGCACGGCCTTGCGCTGCCGGGTAGGATCGGCCCATTTGCCGGCTGGATAAACGACGAGATAGGCTTCGCACGGCGCGATTTCCGCGTTGTTCAAGCAAAGCTTCCAGACGCTGATTTCCGGGTCGGGCGGCGGCGGCGGCGGCGGACTAGGTGCAGGTTTCGGTCGCGGTGCCGGTGCAGGCGCCTTTGGCTGTACCGGAAGCGGAATGACGAACTGCGCCAATTCCACATGCATCATGGCGGGGGCAGGCGGCGGAATTGGCGCCGGAAAGGCCATATCGCGCGTTCCAGCCAGCGAGGGCCCCCCGAGTATAATCACGGTCAGCGCTAGGACGATTGATCGAAGCGAAAGCAAAAAACGCAGCATATATCCAGTCCGTCATAATCTGTCGCAGACCCAGATTCGATTACCGGCCAACCCGGGGGCTGATGCAAAGCGTCTCAAAGCGACCCTGCAGCGGGGCGTCATGAGGGAAGAATGGTGGGCCTACCCACAATGACAGTCAGGTAACGCCGGGCGGTCAATCGTCCCCCCAATCCCCCTCACGCCGGCTTGACCACCGCACCAGACGTGGCAGGGAGGATGGAAACGCCTGGGAGACAGAAAAATGGCCGGACCACTCAATGGCCTTCGCATCATCGAACTCGCCGGCATCGGGCCGGGCCCGTTCGCTGCGATGATGCTCGCCGATCACGGCGCGGAGGTCATCCGCATCGATCGACCCGGCGCGCGCATCGATAGCCGCGATCCGCTGTTGCGATCACGCCGGCTTGTCGGTGTCGACCTCAAATCACCCGAAGGCAAGGCGCGCGTCCGCGACCTCGTCAAATCCGCCGATGGCCTGATCGAAGGCTTCCGCCCCGGCGTCACCGAACGGCTGGGGCTGGGGCCTGAGGTGCTGCTCGCCGACAACCCGCGCCTTGTTTATGGCCGCATGACAGGCTGGGGCCAGTTCGGGCCGTACGCCCATGCCGCCGGCCATGACATCAACTATATCGCGCTCGCCGGCGCGCTTCACGCCTATGGCCGCGCGGGGGAAAAGCCGACCCCGCCGATCAACATGGTCGGGGATTTCGGCGGCGGCGGCATGATGCTCGCGTTCGGCATGGTCAGCGCGCTGCTCCACGCCAAGACGACAGGGCAGGGCCAGGTCATCGACGCAGCGATGACCGATGGCGCCGCAACGCTGATGAGCATGATCTGGGGCTTCAAGGCCAACGGCATCTGGAGCGACGATCGCGGCACCAACCTGCTCGATACTGGCGCGCATTTTTACGACACTTATGAAACGTCGGACGGCAAATGGCTTTCGATCGGCAGCATCGAACCGCAGTTTTACGCCGAACTGCGCCAGGTCGCCGGCCTCGCCGACGACAAGGATTTCGACGCCCAGATGGATCGCGCGTCATGGGCGCCATTGAAGGCAAAACTCACCGCGCTGTTCCTGACCAAAACCCGCGACCAATGGTGCGCGCTGATGGAAATGACCGACATCTGCTTTGCCCCGGTGCTGAGCATGGCGGAGGCGCCAGCGCACCCGCACAATGCGGCGCGCGGCACCTTCATCGAAGTCGGCGGCGTCATGCAGCCCGCCCCGGCGCCGCGCTATTCGGTGACGACGTGCGACACGCCGGTGATGACGACCGGGTTTGATAGCGAGTTGCAAAAGTGAGGAAACCACTTTCCTCCCCCTCAGGGGGGAGGCGAAAGACGGCCCGGAGCGAATGCGACCTTCGTCGCGGGCCGGCCCGGGAGGGGGTCCGCACGCGCCGAAGCTGGGGTGACCCCCACCCGCCGCGCCAAGTGGCGCGAGTCGCCTCCCCCCTGAGGGGAAGGAAGCCATGATCTACGCCACCAACCCCACCCACTCACGCGGTCGCCTGCACCCCGAACCCCCTTCCGCCACCCGTACCGCGTTCCAGCGCGACCGCGACCGCATCATCCACAGCGACGCCTTTCGCCGCCTGCGCTCGAAAACCCAGGTGTTCGTCGCGCCCGATGGCGACCATTTCCGCGTCCGCCTGACCCACAGCCTTGAAGTCGCGCAGATCGCACGAACCCTGGCGCGCGAACTGGGCCTCGATGAAGACCTCACCGAAGCCCTCGCCCTCGCGCACGATCTCGGCCACCCGCCCTTCGGGCATTCGGGCGAAGACGCGCTGGCGGCGGCACTCGCGCCGTTCGGCGGCTTCGACCACAATGCCCAAACGCTGCGCATCGTGACCAAACTCGAAAGCCGTTACCCCGGCTGGGATGGCCTCAACCTCAGCTGGGAAACGCTGGAGGGCCTCGCCAAGCACAACGGCCCGGTCACCGCCCCCACCTGGGCCATGGCCGCTGCCGACGCCGCCTATCCGCTCCACCTGACAACCCATGCCGGGCTCGAAGCCCAGGTTGCAGCGCTCGCCGACGATATCGCCTATGACAACCACGATCTCGACGACGGCCTGCGCGCCGGGCTGTTCGGCATCGACGACGTGGTCGCGGCGGTGCCGTTCACCGCTGCCTGCTGGGCCGGCGTCACCAGGCGCTGGCCGGGTGTCACCGCCAAACGCCGCCTCGTCCCCGAACTGGTCCGCGATCAGATCGGCCGGATGACCGCCGACCTGCTCACCGAGACGCGGGCGCGCCTCGCCGAAGCCGCGCCGCGATCGGTCGCCGATGTCCGCGCCGCTGGCCGGCCGCTCGTCGTGATGTCGGCAGCACTGAAAGCAGACGCCGCCGCGCTGAAGGGCTTTCTGGGCGCCCGAATGTATCGCCACCCGCAGGTCGCCGCGCTGCGTGACCCGTCGCAGCATGTCGTCACCGGCCTGTTCGGCGTGCTGCTCGCCGACCCGGCGCTGATGCCGCCCGAATGGGCCAAAGCGACGCCGACCGGCAACCCGGACCGCGCCCGTCATATCGCCGATTTCATCGCCGGCATGACCGATCGCTACGCGCTCAAGACCTACGCCCGCCTTATCGGCCCGCCGCCGCTGCCCGCCGAACTGTTCATCTGAAAAGGACCGAATGCATGGAAATTCACGGCCATATCGACCCACGCTTTGAAGGCGTCCGCGCCGCCTTTGCCGCCAATTTCGCCAATGACGGTGATGTCGGTGCCAGCTTTTGCGCCACGCTGAAGGGCGAAATCGTCGTCGATATCTGGGCCGGCGTCGCCGATGCCGCAACTGGCAGGCCGTGGGAGAAGGACACCATCGTCAACGTCTATTCGACCACCAAGACCATGTGTGCGCTCATAGCGCTGCTCCTGGCGGACCGCGGCCAGCTCGATTTCGCCAAACCCGTGGCGCATTACTGGCCGGCGTTCGCCGCCAACGGCAAGGCCGGCGTCACGGTCGCCATGCTGATGGCGCACAGCTCCGGGCTGTCGGGCTTCAAGGAAAAAATCACCAATGAAGACCTCTACGATTGGGCCAAGGTCACGTCCTTGCTCGCGGCGCAGGCTCCGTTCTGGGAGCCCGGCACCGCGCCGGGGTACCACGGGATCACGCAGGGCTTTCTCGTCGGCGAAGTCATCCGCCGCATCACCGGCGAAACGCCGGGCACAGTGTTCCGCACCGAAATCGCCGAGCCTTTGGGGGCGGATTTCCACATCGGCTTGCCGGCGAGCGAAGACGCCCGCGTCGCCGTGCTCATCCCGCCCCCGGCCGGCGCCGGCATCGCCGACATGACCGACCGGCCGCTGACCGCCAACATGGCGAGCAACCCGGCGGTCAACCCGCTGGAAACCCGAACGCGCGCATGGCGCGGCGCCGAAATCCCCGCCGCCAACGGCCATGGCAATGCGCGGTCGGTGGCGGTGGTGCAAAGCCTCGTCGCCAATGGGGGCGTTTCGAACGGCACGCGCATCCTGTCCGCAGCCGGCGTCCGCCGCGCGCTCGAATCGCAGATCAAGGGCGACGACCTGGTGCTCGGCATGCCCATCCACTACGGCCTGGGTTACGGCCTGTTCGGCGGCGCGGTGCCGCTGCCCAATCCGAACAGCTGCTATTGGGGCGGTTACGGTGGCTCGCTGGTCATCAACGATCTGGAGGCCGAGACCAGCTTTGCCTATGCGATGAACAAGATGGCCGGGACCACGACCGGCGACATGCGCGCCTTCAACCTGGCGATTGCCATGTGGCAGGGGCTGGCGTCTTAATCCTCCCCCTCACGGGGGAGGCGACTCGCGCCTGTTGGCGCGGCGGGTGGGGGTCCACATGTGTCGAAACGTGTGGACCCCCAGGTCCGCGCAAGAGCGCGTCTCTCGCCTCCCCCGTGAGGGGGAGGATCAAGCAAACCTAAACCCCCGCGAACAAATCTTCGGCGTTCAACCCCAACCGCTCGATCCGCGCCTGCACTCGCGGCCATTCCTCGGTCAGGAACATCGCGCGTTCGGTCTTGAGCAGCATCCGCGCCGCGCCGGCCGAGGCGAACAGCCCGACACCTTTTTTGGCGGTGACCAGCCCGCTCGTCTGCAGGTCATGATAGGCCTTGGCGACGGTCAACGGGTTGACTCCAGCCTCGGCGGCCAGCGCCCGCACCGAGGGCAACAGCGCGCCGTCGCCACTCGACAGGATGCGCTCGACGATGCGGTCGCGGATCTGGCGATAGATGGGACGATCGGTGGAGAACATGGTGTCTTATTGCAGTGGCACAGTGAGTCGTCAAGTTTTTGCAAGGCAGACACGGGCACCATGCTATAGCCGGTCCGTTCACAAGGAGTTCGTCCATGCGTTTTGCCGCCGCTATGTTGATCGTCGTTTCCGCGCCGGCCATGGCGCAGAACCCCGCAGCGCTCATGCACTGCGTTGCCATTGCCCGTGATGCCGAACGGCTCGCCTGCTTCGACAATGCCATGGTTGACAGCTCGCCCGAGGCCCGTGCCGCCGCCCGCGTTCGCGCCGCCGAGACCGCGCGCATCAATGCCGAGGAAGCCGCCGCCGCCGCGGTGGTCGCCAGGCAGCGCGCTGAGGCCGAGGCGCGGGCCAAGCGCGAAAGCTTTGGTGCCGAAGGTGTCGCCTCGCGCCCCGAACGCTTTTCACCGCCGCCGGGCGAACTCCAGGAGGTCGAAACCGGCCTTACCGAAATGCTGACCAACAGCGCCGGTCTTGGCGTGTTCCTGCTCGAAAACGGCCAATTGTGGAAACAGGTCGATACCGCAAGCTTGCCCAATATCCGCATCGGCGACCGGCTGCTGCTCACCCGCGCGCCGCTGGGCGGCTACAAGCTCAACTTCCTCAAGCAAAAGCGTTGGGTGCTGGTCAAGCGCGTGAAGTAGCAGGCGCAAAAATCCTCCCCCTCAGGGGGGAGGTCGAGAGACGCCGCAGGCGGCCCGGGTGGGGGTCCACACGTGTCGCAGTTGATATGACCCCCACCCGCCGCGCGAAGAGGCGCGAGTCGCCTCCCCCCTGAGGGGGAGGACCGATTACATCAGCCATAAACTCTGCAAATCGCGCACCATCCCCAGCGGCAGAGCATCCCCGGCCGCCAACCCCGCATCCGGCGGCGCATCCTCGGCCGCCAGATAACGCCAGCCCTGGTGCGCCCGCTTCGGCACCGCGGCGACCGCCACCGGCCCCGGCACCAGCCCGATCCGGCATTTCAGCCCCCATTCGGTCGTCACCATATCCAGCGACAGGATCGTCTGCCGCGCCACCAGCCGGTGTGCGATGATCCAGAACAGCGACCCGCCGATCAGTTCGCTCGCGCGCTTCGGCATGAAGCGCGTCAGCGAACAGGCATCGCTGCCCCAGCGCTCGCGCTGCAACCGTGCCAGTGTCTCGATATCGGGGCAGCCAACTGCTACCTTCGTTAGATGCAGCATCAGATCAGATGGCTGACGCCGACCAGCGTTGCGAGGCCCAGGAATGCGAAAAACCCCATGATGTCCGTGCACATCGTCACGAACACCGCCGATGACACCGCAGGATCGACCCCGGCGCGATCGAGCCCGAGCGGAATCAGCATTCCCGCCGAGCCGGCAACGAGATTGTTGATCAGCATCGCCGCGCCGATGACGCCGCCCAGCGCCGGGCTGTGAAAAATCATGCCGACCCCAATGCCGATGAGGATCGCCAGCGTCGCGCCGTTGAGCAGCGAGATACGAATTTCCCGCCACACCGCGCGGCGGGCATTGGAGTCGGTCAGCTGGTTCGTCGCCAGCGCTCGCACTGCCACCGCCATCGTTTGCGTGCCGGCGTTGCCGCCCATCGACGCGACGATGGGCATCAGCGCCGCCAGCGTCACCATCTGGGCAATCG
>JAYUUE010000227.1:0-3692 GCA_043754785.1 Polymorphobacter sp.
CGCCACTTCGGCTGTCAAAATATGTGGGGTCAAATCGCGCGCCCACGGGCAATAGGGGTCGGTGACCACCACCAATGGTACGCCGCGCGCCACCGCCGCCTCGGCGAGCAGCCGGAAATGCCGCGAATAACGCCTCAGGTCGATCAGCACCAGCACATCCACTGGCCCCGCCTCCTCAACCTCGGCATACAGCCCGGTGCCGGCATCCAGGCTGCGCACCCCAGGCCGCACATAGCCGAGATGATGGGCGAACCCCGCCGCAAGGCCGCGTTCGGTCTGGAATCCCGCCACCAGCACAGTTCCGGCACCCGCCAACAAAGCCGTTACCGCCGCCCATTCGGGCGTTTCGGCGCGAGCATAGACATCGGCAATCGCCGCCGTTTCGGCCCGCAATCGCGCATCGGCACCCGTCGCCGCCGCCAGCAGCCACGGCGCATCACTGCTTTCGGCGTGCAGCAGATCGTCCTTCAGCGCCGCTTTCAGCGCCGCCATGCCATCATAGCCCAGCGCCTTGAGCAGCCGTCCGACGGTCATCGCCGAAACGCCGACGCGCGCGCCGATGGAGGCGGCCGTTTCAAACGGCACCGCCGGCAGATTGTCCTGCAACCAGCCGGCGATCATCCGTTCGGACACCGTCAGGCTGTCATAACGCTCGCGCAGGCGGGTGGCGACCGAATGGGACATGGCACCCGACTACCATGCCGTCCCCCCGCGAACACCCTGTTTTGCCGACCATGTGCTGCAAGGCCTGTGTTGCAGGCCCGTCAGGGCGTTGCCACGTCCCCCGCGACCTGCACCGCTGTCGCCGCAAACGGCACCGTCTTCCATTGCTCACGAACGAACAACGGCGACTGGTCGGCATAATGCGGCGATTGCGGCCGCACCGTCGCCGTGCCGAACTGGTGGATGCTGCGCGATGAAACCGTGCCATCGGGCGCCCATTCGATCAGCATGATGAAGCCGTCACCATTGTTGCCCACCCGCCGGCCATCGGGCGCTATCGTGCCGATGATGGCACGCAGTGTTTCAGGCCCGCCGCATACCGGCAAATCCACCTTGCCGCGCCGCAACCGCTGGAAGTCGCCGAGCGGCACGTCGATGCGGCCGTAATGCGCCATCAACACGTCCACCGCCTCGCGCAGCGCCGCCCGCGTGTCGGGGCGCGGCTTGCTGAGATAGGCAAAGCGCGCCGCCTGGGCGAACGCCGCCGTCACGATCGTATCGGCGTCACCCTTGCAATCGAGCGTCCAGTCCCACGTCCCGATCAGCTTTTGGGCTGCCGCCAGATCGGGTTCCTTCGCAGTATTGAGCGCCATCACCTCACGGTACCAATCTCCCGCCCAGCCGGCCTTGTCATAGCCCTTGTCGAACTTGATGCGCAGCAGGTCCTCGCGCGAAATCCTCGCCGTGCCGAGCGCGGCGAACAGCGCCTGATAGCGTAGCGCCCGGTTCGTCACATAGGTCTCGATGCCCATTTCCGCCGGGAACGCCGCGCGGCTTTGCTCATCGGCCGGTGCCGTCGACAAGAATGGATTGTTGTTGCTGTTTGCCACCCACCCCGCCGCCGGATCGACGACCGCTGGATCGTCGGCGAACGGGTGATAGCTGGTCCATAAAGTCTTTGACGTATCCCCCGGAACCACCCCCTTCCAGTCATACCCCGGCGCCCGCCGGGGGAAGCGCGCATTGTAGAACATGGCCGTATGCCCCGCCGCATCGGCATATACAAAGTTGGTGCCGGCCACCGCCTGCATCGCCATCGCCGCCTTCCACTCGGCAAAATCGCGCGCCTTGTTAAGGCGATAATATTGCTCGACCTGCCGCACATCGCCGATCCCGGCATAGCGGATGGCGAAATACCCATTCTTGTTCTTGATCACCGGGCCGTGGATCGACCGGTACAAGGTGCGCGGAATCGGCAGCGTCAACGGCCCGAACTTGACCCGCAGCCACACCCGCTCGCGCGTCAGGGGCAGCCATTTGCCGTCGAAGCGATATTCGCTCCCCGCGTCGTTGACCACCAGCTTGTAAGTATCGATCAGGTCGGGCCGATTGACGGTGTTCGTCCACCCCAGCGCCTTGTTGTGCCCGAGCAGCGGATAGGGCGCCCCTGGAAACAGCGCCCCGGCAAAGTCCCAGCCCTCCCCCGAGTGCACCACGACTTCCCACCACGACACCCCGCCTTCCCATGGCTGGTGCGAATTGACGATCAGCCGCGTCACCCCGTCGCTCGACCGCCGCCCCGAGACCGCAAAGGCGTTCGACCCGCGCTCATCGGGCGGTCCCGAATCGCGCGGCGGTGTCTGATCGGAAATCAGCGCCGCCAGCGGCCGATCGAGCCCGAAAAAGAACGGCGCGCGCAGCATGAAGCCCGCAACGATATCCTGGCCATTGACCGGGAACAGCCCGCGCAGCCGCGCCTCTCCCGGATGGCCGGCGGCATAATCGTTCAGCCCCTGCGCATAGGCCGCCAGCAACGCCCGCGTCGGCGCCGCAAGCTCCGCATAATGCGCCGCCGCGATTTCGTTCGCCCCCAGCAACGCCCCGGCGAAATCGACCTTGGCGCCATCCGCCCCAGTAATTGCGCCGCCGCGCCCGCGCACGGCGGCGATCACCTCCTCGATGTTCTTATAGTCATCTTCGGCATGGGCAATCGCCAGCCCGTAGCTCACATCGGCGTCGGTCTTGCCAAAAATGTGCGGCACGCCCCAATGATCGCGAACGACCTGGACATTGTGCTTGACCACTGGGTCGGCCACCGAGCCCTTCGCGGTCAGATTGTCCCAGCTCGCCAGCCCGACCAGAACCACGGCCAGCACCGCCAACAGCCCGAGCAGGCCGCGCATCCACCCCCGCATCAACGCTGGCTCTCGCAAGGCAATTGCATTGGCATCGGACCGGCTCCCCTTTGATCCCACGCTAGGCGGGCGCGCGGCGAGGCGCAACCAAAGCGCGGCGCCCCCCGTAACTTGATGCGATGAGGACACACCCATGATGCGCTGGGAGGGACAGGCCGCTGGCGAAGCGAAAGGCCGCAAGCTGCGGTTGCTCGTCGCCGATCGCCAGCCATTGATGCGCGCGGCGCTGGCGGCGCTGATGACCGCCGACGGCCATCATGTCGTCGCCGAAGCCGATGATGCGACCGCTGCTCTGACGGCGCTTGGCCTCTGGGACCTCGATTTGGCGCTCATCGATATCGACCTCCAAGGCCCGGCGCTGACGGCGATGCTGCGCCAACGCAGTGTCCCGGCGATCATTCTGGCGCCCTCGCCCGATCACCCCGGCCTTGCGGCGACGCTCGATACCGGCATTGCCGGACTTGCCCTCAAAAGCGAACATGCCGACCTGCTGCGCCTGTGCATCGCCAGCGTCGCCGCCGGCGACCAATGGGTCGATCGCCGCGCGTTGGCGCAGATCGTCGAACGCATCGAGGCGCAAAAGGACGCGCAGCACCTGACCCGGCGCGAACGCGACGTCGCCCGCCTCGTCGCCACCGGCCAACGCAACCGCGCCATCGCCGGCGCACTGGGCATCTCCGAAGGCACGGTCAAGATGCACCTGCACAACGTCTTTGCGAAACTAGGGCTGGAAAGCCGCACCCAGCTGGCCATGGACGAGAGAATGAGGGCTTCCTAGTTCCTCCCCCTCACGGGGGAGGCGAGAGACGCGCCCTTGCGCGGCCTGGGTGGGGG